>CAYYHT010000041.1:15771-20583 GCA_964471355.1 uncultured Enterobacteriaceae bacterium | reverse complement strand
TCGACCGCGCATTCGGCACTTACTAAGCCGAAGACGAGACGCCGGAGTTCGGCATGCTCAAGCCCCTGCGGTCGTGGAGTCCACTCGACAACAACCTGCGCCCCTGGATGGACCTGTGGAGCGCGATTCGAGCCGCCCCCAGCCTTGGCATAGCAAGCTCGATGCTGCTGAGGCACCCCGCCTACAATCCGGTGACCGGCAACACCGATCTCCCGTCGCAGGACGCGCCGCTGTCACCGCGTGTATTACCCCCTGATGGCGGGACGGCAGCCCATCGGCGTCTGGCGTGGGGTGCGCTGTTCGCCGCTGCGGTCGCGACCCTGACCCTTGTGCAATACACCTCTGCATGGTCGGTTCCATTGCGACTCGGCGTCGGCATTGCTGCCCTCGCACTGACCGCCGTCGCCACGACCCTGAGCACCGGAGAGCGAACATGAGCACCCCCGAGACCGTCGAGTGGATGCCGCGCTTCGACGGGTGGATCGCAGAGCTCGCACACACCCCTTCGCCGCGGGTTCCCAAGGAACTGGTGCACAAGCACCGCGACGAGAACGTGTTCGTGGCCCGGGTCGAGCCCGCGGTCGAAGGCCGCACCGATGACCTGGCCGTGCAGCTGTACATCCCGCCGGATCATCCCTACTTCTTCGAGCATCCCCTCGACCACGTGCCCGGCATCGCGCTCATCGAAGCCGGTCGCCAGGCCGGTCTGGTCGTCGCTCACCGGTTCTATGGACTGCCGCTCGAGGGCTACTCCTGCTTCATCACTGACCTGCACAGCAGCTTTCACACCTTCGCCGAGCTGGACACACCGGTGATCGGACACTTCTACGTCACCGACCTGCGCATGAAGCGCGGCACCCTGGTCGGCATGACCTGCACCGGGCGCTACGGCCAGCGCGGCAAGCACATCGGCAGTGTGACTGGCGTCTGGAATATCGTGCCGACGGCGGTCATGGAGCGCCTTCGCAAGCGGACCCACGCGCAATGAGGCAGTGCGCCTATGTCTACTGCCGCGCATTCGTAGGCGACTCTGGCCCTTGCTCGGTCTGTGGTCACCCTGAAGACCCCCTGCAGCTGCGAGATCCAGCCTTCTTCCTGGGGGCGATGGCCAGTGTGCAGGGCCTGCCAAAGCGCATGCTGGACATGCATCAAATCCTCCCCGCCTATCCCAACATCGAGCGCTACCAGCTCATGGCTATGGACCAGCTGGGCATCGAGCGCGCCCTGCTGCAGTCGGCCCCCGCCCAAGCGACGTCCCTCCAGGGAAACGCGGGCTTGGCCAACGTCGCGACCGAGCATCCCCACCGCTTCTGGGCCAGCCAGTTCACCGACCCCCAGCTCGACACCGCCCTCGACGACCTTCAGCGCTTCGCCGACGCCGGCTTCCGGGTGGTCAAGCTGCTGCCGGTCACCGGCTGGGCCGCAGACGACCCCAAGCTCGAGCCGTTCTGGGCCGCCATGCAAGACCTGGGGCTGACGGCGATGGTCCACACGGGCTTCTTTACCGCCCGCCACAAAGAAGAGGAGGCGGCAGCGGATGCCTATATGAACTCGCGCTTCGCCGACCCGCTTCACTTCGACAAGCCATGCAGGCAGTTCCCCGAGCTTCGCGTCATTCTGTGCCACACCGGAGGCGCCCTGTGGTTCGAGCGCGGCGCCCAGATGGTCACGCAGCATGAACACGTCTGGGGAGACGTCTCGGGCTTCGGCATCTTTGCCCTGCAGCGCTTGCTGCGCGGGGTCGCCGTCGACTGGTCCAAGCTGTTCTGGGGCAACGACAGCCCACCCTATGCCTACCCGCTCAACCTGCGTCTGTTGCTGAGTGCCCTCGACAATGCCGGCGCCAACCAGCTGGTCGGACCGCTGCTGCACGACAACGGCGCGCGCTTTGCCCAGGTGGCACTCGATTGAGTCTGCAGTCGGTCAATCGGCCGCTGGGCCTGCTGGCCCGACGACTGCTCAAGCTGACCCTGTCCGCTCCGCTGCGCTGGAGGACGGGTCTGCGCATCGATCACCCCGAGCGCTTGCCGACCCGCCGGCAGCCACTGGTGCTCGCCTGCAACCACGCCGCCTTCACCGACACCGTCTACCTGTCCGTCGCCATGGCGCCCCGGTTTGTGCTGTGCGGGGCCAAACCCAGGCTGTTTCGGGACCGGCGCCGGCGAGCGGTCATGGCCATCGGCAACATTCAGAGCGTCGATGATCACCCCAGCTACTTGGCCGAATGCGCCATGCTGCTGCAGCAAGGAGAGCTGCTGCTGACCTACCCCGAGATGGGACGCTTCCCCGACGGACTGGGAGAGTTCTCGACCTGGCCTGCCGAGGTCGCGCTGGCTGCTGGAGTGCCGGTGCTGCCGATGTACCTGCACGGCACATCGACAGGGCATCAGCGGCCGGTGCAATTGCGCGTGGGCAAGCGGCTAGACCCCCGAGGATCCGCACAGCAGCTGACAGATCGCATGCGCACGGCCATCGTCGGGCTGGGGCAGCTGTGATTCTCGTCGCCGGCTCCCGCGGCTTTATCGGACAGCACGTGGTGGCCCATCTGCAGTCCACAGGTCGGCCGTTTCGCGAGCTGGACGGAGATGTACGCGACGCGGCCAACGTCACTGCTGCCGCCCAGGGATGCTCGGCCATCATCCACCTGGCCTTCAAGAACCTCAACGTGGACGGCAAGGGCTTCGACACGAACATTGTCGGCACCCAGAATGCGGTGAACGCGGCTCGCCAGGTCGGCGCTCGCCTGGTCTCCATGTCGACCGCAGGCGTCTATGGCCACGGATCCCACAGCGCGGCCGACGAAGACACCGCGATTGCTCCGGACACCGACCTGTCCCGCTCTCGTGCCGAGGCCGACCAGGTGATCATCGACGCCCACAGTGCCGGGTTGCCCGCGGTCATCTTGCGCCAGCGATTTGTGTACGGACCCGGGGACCAAGCGGTGTTGCCGCGCATCCATCGAGTCGCCAGCCGCTCTCCGATCTGGGTGGACGGAGGACGGGCCCGGCTGTCCCTGGTCTTTGTCGACGACCTGGCCATGGTGCTGGTCCGGGCCACCACCGAGCCCCTGTCCGAGCTGGGACCGGTCTTTCACGTCACCGACGGCCAGCCGGTCCTGCTGCGAGAGCTCGGCGAGCGCCTGTGTGACTTGCTGGGTGGAGTCCCGCCTCGCTTCAGCGTTCCAATGCCGATCATTCACGGTCCGGTGCGGCTGTGGGAGCGCATTCGCGGCGTCGATCCCGAGACCTCAGACTCCGCTGTCTCGTCCATCCGGCTCAAGCTCGCGGCCCAGGACCAGGTCTTTGTGAACGACCGTTTGTGCCAGTGGATGCCCGACCTGCGCTTTACCCCGCTCACCGACGGACTCGCCGCCAGTCAGCCTTGGTATGCCAGCCTGCTCACAGCTGGACCACCCGAGAGTCGATGACCTCGCCTTCGTTTCCAATCCACTCGACGTCGATGGTGCCGGTGTCGGGATTGCACTCGAAGCGCGCGTAGTTGCGCTGCTTGACCACGTTGACGATGCGGTCGCTGACTGGAAGAAGCGAGTAGCGAGAGTCGACTGAGGTGCCGCCGGGACCCGCCAAGATCTCAGTGACACCTGCGCCGGGATCGCCGCTGGCGTCGATCTTGGTGGCGGCTCCGACATGGAAGTCGCCGCTGACGAACAGGACGCCGCCGACTGCCGCACAGGCCTCGATCAGCTCTTGGCGCTGTGCCGGATAGCCCTGCCAGCGGTCGGATTCCTTGAAGCTTCCCACAATGGGGATGAACGACAGGTCGGTGACCGGAACGCTGTTCAGGATGATCTTGAACCGCGCCGTGCTGGCCGTCAGCCCGGCCTTGAGCCACGCCATCTGCTCGGACGAGATGTAGTCGCCATTCAGGCGCTCGCTGCGGCAGTCCAGCACAAAGAACTCGACCGAGTCGCCCCATTTTGTGCTGCGCCAGATGCCGTCATTCGGCCCTGGTCGCTGCGGCAGAGTACGACGGAAGGCGGCCAGCGACTCGATGGCCAGGGTCGCATCTGAGCTGTCCTCGGGCGACCAGTTGTTCCACACCTCGTGGTCATCCCAGGTGGCCAGGACCGACGTCGATGAGGTCAGGTCCTGCATGCCCGACTGCTCGAGGGCCTCGATCCACTTGTTCTCGACCGACTCGTCGTCCCCCCAGTCCGCATAGATCGTGTCCCCCAGAAACAGGAACAGGTCCAGGTTGTCCTCGGCGGCCCGGGTCAGCAGCGGCCACGGGCCGATTGCCTCCTAGACAGGACGTGGCGCCGAATCGGACGGTGCGCGTTCCGGACTGCGGCGCCGTTCGAAACCACCCCTGAAAGGTCCTGGATTGCCCGTCGCTGCCAAAGACCACCCAGCTGTACCGAGCGTCGGCCTTGAGCCCATCCACATCGACCTGGGCCACGCCATCGTCTGTGGTCTCGGTGGAGGAGAATGCCTCTCGCCAGCCCTCGTCGGTCACCTCGACGACCAGCATGGTGACTGTGCTTTCACCAGTGCGTACGCTGAGCACCACGCCAGAATCGGTGGCATCGCCGCTCTGCAGTCCGTACGGGAACGCACTGAGATCTTCGGTGCCAGCCGGGCTCCAAGTGCCGGGGGTGAGCTCAACTTCGGTGCTCGGCCCATCGCCGGTGTCGTCGGTGTCGGGTTCGGATTCACTGGGCAGGCCGGGCTTGCACGCGGCCAAGGCCAGGCTGCTTGCGATCGAGGCCAGGGTCTGCCGACGGGACAATTTCATGGGCCAACTTGCTACGAAACCGTGGTGCTGACAAGGAGAGGCGAGCTTCGTCTCGCC
>CAYYHT010000041.1:0-15671 GCA_964471355.1 uncultured Enterobacteriaceae bacterium | reverse complement strand
CAGCTGCTCGCTGGCGGCTCCTGGCACCACCGCGTCCAGCTCGTCGATCATCGCGCACGACGTCCACTTAGCCGCTCTGGGCCGCGCTGTATCCCACTTGAGGAGCTACTCCGGCCCTTGGCTGGCCAGCTCTCGTTCTTGGTCCTGTCTCGCTGCTGAAAGCTCATCAAGCGCGTCTTGATAGGCCGATTCTGCATCCTTCGGGGGACCCTTCCATTCGGTTGGAAACGGCGGCGCGTCTACCTTGATCGGCGATTTGCTCGAATGACGTTGTGGATTCACTTCGATGACGCTGCCGTAGGTTTCAGCCCACCCGTTCTGTCGTGTGACGCGAACGCGGCACGGGAGGCTGACCGCATCCATCTGAAATGTCCCGCCAACGATAGGGACTTCAACGTGGTTTCCGCAGCCCGTCACCCACTGATGGGGTGAACTCCGCACGTCCACGACATACCCCGTCGCCTCCGTGATTTGTCCGTGGAGCGTGGTGGCGCGGAGCATCTCTGTGGCGGCGCATCCTTCTGCTTCCTTCCAGGTGACACGCGCGAATGTACCGCTATCGTCGCGTAAGATGCTCTTCCCGGATGGGGAAAAGGCAGCAAACAACACTTCATTCTCGAAGACGTAGCCTGGCGCTCCCCTCTTCGGAGTGGGCCCATCGCTGACCTGGGAAACTGGGCCCCGCGTCAGTCCTTCACGATCGCAGGACACAAGGTGTCTCCCTGGTTCCTGTGCGCGTCCTTCAATGGTACGGCGTCGTGCGGCCTCCCTGAGTTCCTCGACCGTTGTCAGGTCCTCGGGGCTTTCAAAGCTCGGCGTACCGCTCGGGCGGTCACCCTCCTCGGCCAACGCAAGCGAACTGAATGAGCTGGCACCAACCAACAGCAGGAGCGTCGCCAGTCGGCCGCACCGTCCCCCGAATCTAGTGCCCATCTTTGCAGCCAAGTTTTTCAAACGTCTCGATCGCTGCTTCGAGGGCATCGACGGCTTCGTCCCGCCTGCCTTGCGCTGTGGCGATCATCTCGTACTTGTAAACGCTGGGAAATTGGTAGCCTGCAGGAGCCCCGTCGCTGCCCCATAAACCCTGCTGGAACCTGCGCGCACGGCCCACCTTCTCGGCCAGATCCGCTCGCGCTTCTGCTAGTTCTGCCGCAGCATCCTGCATCGCCTCACGTGCGAAATCGCATTCCGTGGGTTCGGGTGGTGTTGGCGGTGGTGGTGGAAGCAGGTCATCAAAGGGGTCATCGCCCTCGGGAAGCAAGTCGTCGTCGGCAAGGCCGTCGTCGTCAAGCGGGTCGTCGCCGTATGGTGAGTGGGCGCCGATATTGCCGTGACCGCGCTTTCTGCGAGTCTTGACGATGATCTCATCGTAGGTGCCCTTCCCAGGCTTTCTTCGACGCTTGAAGTTGGACTGCATCGGCGTATCACCGTCACTGGTAGCCATCACGTCCGTCGCGAAAATCGGTGGACCGACGCGTGTAAGGTGTTCGGGTATCCACACTCCATCGGGCATTGGGCCACCCGATGAGCAGTTGGTGCATCCTGACTTGGATGTTCGAGAAGAACACCGAGGGCATGTCTCAGCGGAGTGCTCCACCGCAGCTCCTGGCTGGGCCAGATTTTGCGCCATCCGCAAGGTGCTTGTGGCTTCTTCATAGCCTGCTTGAATCTGACTTTTCACGTGCGTCCTCTCTCTCGCCGCAGTGAGAAAGTAGTTCTTCTGGTCGCTGGTGTCGAGTGTCAGCGTGCGTCCCCGCGCTGACAAGAGAATTGCAGACGAATCCCAAATGGGATTACACTATTGGTGTCAGGAGGGACGATGGGGCGCACTGCTTCGAGCACCGACCGAACCAAGGCCGTCGCCTACCTCCGTGTCTCGACTGAGAAGCAGGCCGACGGTGGCGTCTCGCTCGCCTCCCAGCGTGCCAAGGTGGAGGCATACGCCGCGCTCTACGACCTTGATCTCGTGACGGTGGGGCTCTCGTTGCGGAAGGTTGGCGCCGCCCTCGCGGACCGCGGGCTGCTCCCGCGCTCGGGCCGCCAGTGGCACGCGCAGACGGTCAAGGCGCTCTTGGGCGCCAGGCTGGCCGCGTGACGATGACGGGAGCCCATGCCGACCTGGATCGCGCTGACGACGCCATCAGGCACCTGGAAGCCGCCGTCGGCGCTAACCCTGAGATTGCAAGGAGGACGGTGCGGGCACTCCGTGGCGAACTCCCGATGCTGGAGGCTGAGATGACAGAGAAGCAGGTGGCTCTACGGATCCCGGGCGAGTGGCTGGAGCGCGTTGGCGAACTGGAGCCGCGCATAGCCGCTGACCCCACCTTCCAAGCGTTCGGCGCGGTGAAACGATCCACTGTCCTCCGATTGGCGCTCGCCCGTGGACTGGAAGTTTTGGAAGCCGAATACCCGGGCGAAGCTGGCGATTCAACCGAGTAACCCGCGCTGGGTTATTGACGTATTACGCGGAGTATGAAAGGAATGAACCCAGAAGGTCAATTTGGGGAGGCCGTCGAAATGGCAGAGACCAACGAGCGCCAATTCACAGCCGGAGACGTGAGGAAGAACGCCGACCTGAGCTACCGCCAGATCCAGTCCTGGGCGAAGCACGGCGTTCTGCCGCCTACCGAGGGCAGGGGCTTGGAGCGTTGGAGGCGGTTCACGCCCAGGGACATGTTCGCGATCATGGTGTGCGCGACCATTCGCCGTCAGTACGGCGTGTCTTTGGAGTCCTTGCGGTACGTGCGGGAGTTCATGGTGCAGGACGACGCCAACCACTTCGCCGCCGCGGTGAAGCTGCTCGCACTGCTCGACCTTCCTGTGTTGTTGGTCACCAACCTGCGCGACCGGTTCGAGCTGGACAGCACCCTTGAGTACATCGATCAGATGCAGTGGGGGGGCTTCTTGCCGAGCGGCGATGACGAGAAACCGCCGGTACCGACGCTTATCGTTGTGAATGTGGCGCCCATCGTGCGACGCCTCGGCGCCTGCATCAATCCGCCGATCGAGCTGCCGAAGCATGACGCGGGCCGCCGCTTCATCATGCAGCAATTTGAGCGGTCCCCCATCCTCACGCCGGAGGAGTGGACCCTGCTCCGGTGTGTTCGGTCCGGGGCCTACAGCAGCGTCGAGGCCGTCACGAGGGATGGAAAGGTGGTTCGCCTCGTCATGCAGGAGCGCATTGACCCGGAGCGGGTGAAGGACCTCGCCCAGTTGCTCGCTGAGCACGACTATCAGGTCATCCGCGCCAAACGGGTGGACGGCACCACCGTCTGCATCGAACGCGAAATCAGTCTTAAGCCAGCGCCCGCGCAGGACGAGAGCACCTCGCCTATGCCGGAGAACCCGCAATGATGTTCACTGCTGACCGCTATGGGAGAGACCCGAGTGAGCGGCTTGTCGGCGTGCCTAGCGCGCCGTTGAGGCCTGCCCGTGCTCCCCCTCGACCGCTTCCGCGCCATTCCGGCGTATGAGAACGCTTCTGACGAAGAGTTGGAGGCGCTTCGACGCCGCTTCTACGCCCTCGGCCATGCCGTCGTGGACACCTTTCTAGCCGACCCGTCACCCGAAACCGAGAGCCCACCGTGCCCAGCGCCGTCATCTACTGTCGTGTCTCTACGCGGGACCAGGTCTCGAACCTGAGCCTCTCGACGCAGCGCACCGACTGCCAGGCGTTCGGCGAGCGGCGGGGCTACGACGTGGACCGCGTGTTCATCGAGGAGGGTGAATCCGCGAAGACGGCGGATCGCCCACAGCTACAAGAGCTGCTGCGCTACTGCCGCCGCCGGAGAGAGGAGATCGACGCGGTTGTTGTCTTCGACGTGAGCCGTTGGTCCCGAAAGACCGAGGACCATCTGAGGTACGCGCCGAGGTCAACGCGCTGGGCCTGACGACTCGGAGGGGTCGCAAGCTGGGCGCGCAGGTATTCACGAACATGCTCAAGAACCCAATCTACAAGGGCGTCATCGTCGAGAAGAAGATGGACCTTCAGGTGCCGGGTGATTTCGACGCGCTGGTGTCGCCGGAGCTGTGGGCCACGGTGCAAGCGGTCAGCGGTTGCGCGGTGTCAGTGCGCAAGGAGACAATGGAGCAGATGTTCGTGGAGACCATGCAGCCTGCGCGCCCTCGACCCGAATACGTGACGCTGTTTCGCTCGGTGGTGCTCGACGTCTGGCGGCAGCGCGGAGCCGAGGTGGAGCGGAAACGAGCGGCACTTCAGGCGCGCGTTGACAGCCTCGTGGCGAAGCGCGGCAAGCTGGTGTCTCGCTACCTTGACGACAAGATCGCGCATGACGTCTACAAGCGCACTGAGAACTCGCTGACGGAGCAAATCGGGGACGCGCGGCTGGCCCTCGCTGGCGTACGAGAGCGGCAGGACGACGTGGACGAACTCCTCACGTTCGCGGAACGCGTGCTGCTGCACCCTGGCGACCTCTGGCGCGGGCTCCCGCCTCAGTCTCGACTGCACCTGCAACAACTGGTGTTCCCGGGGGGACTCGCGTTCAATGGCGAGTCTTTTGAAACCCCGAAAACATCAGTCGTCTTCGATATCCTCGCCGGTTCTGGCCCGGAGGGGATGGATATGGTGGCGCCAACTTGCTACGAAACCGTGGTGCTGACAAGGAGAGGCGAGCTTCGTCTCGCCTTCATCACGAATCTGGGCGAGACGAAGCTCGCCCCTCCTTGATGCCACCGCGCGACGCCCAGCTCAAACACAGCAGCACCGTCGATACGCTGGTCACCAGCAACAAGCCCACAACCACCAGCCGTCCAATCGAGCGAATGCCGCCACTGCTGGCCATGGTCAGCGACACGAACGACGCGATCGTGGTCAGGGTCGAGATGACCGCCGCCACCCCGACGGTTCGCAAGGCCCGGCCGACATCGACCTCGGCCCGAAGTCGATGAGCCAAATGCAGGACGACGTCGATGCCGATGCCCAGCAGGATGGGAAAGCCGATGATGTTCATCAGCGTCAGCCGCTGACCCACAGCGGCGATGGCCCCGGCCGCCCAGACCAGCCCCAGCATCAAGCTGCCGACCGCGGCCACCACGAGCAGCGGCTTTCGCAGGTCCAGCGCCGTCAGGAAGGCGACGAGGCACAGGGCCAGAAACACGATGCGCGGGGTGTCGGTCATCATCGAGCGAAAGACCGCCCCCTGGGCCAGCTGCTCGCTGGCGGCTCCTGGCACCACCGCGTCCAGCTCGTCGATCATCGCGGACGACTCGCGCATGTCGTACAGATCACCGCGTGGCAGCAGCAGCACCCGGTTCGCACCGCCCACCAGGGCGACCACCTCGGCAGGCAGGTCAGCGACCGTGCGCTGGATCGGCTGCCAGGACTCCAGAATCGCCGGGTGATGGGTTGCTTTGATGTCCTGCAGTGCCATCACGCGGAAGTGTTGATCTTCGGGAAGCAGGGTCGCCACCGACAGCACCGAGCGAATGTGCGGCAGGCGGCCGGTGTCGACCGCGGTCTGCAGCCGCGCGTGCTCGAACCACACTGGACGCTCATCGGGCACCGTCACGACCACTGGTGGCTGGGCACTGCGCACCAGGGCCTGCGTCTCGGCATCCATGTCCGAGAACACCATGCGGTCGCGGTTCATGGCGGTGATGTCGTACTCGAACTCGAGCTGGGTCCAGCCGAACCAGCCGACCAGTGCCGTCAGCGCCAGGGCGGCCAGCAGTGCGCCTCGGGCGAGCGCCGGACTGAGTTCAAAGGACGCAGACCCGCCGGAGACCGCCACTGCAGGCGGATCGGCATAGAAGCGGCGGATCAACAGTGGCAGCAGGACCAGGACCGCAACCAGGCACAGGGACAGCCCAATCGACAGGGACAAGCCCAGGTGGGCCAGGCCCTTGAAGTCCCCCAGAGCCAGCGCCGCAAAGCCCGCCGCCGAGGTCATGGCGGCAAAGACGCAGGGAGGTCCGGTGTGGTCCCAGGTGCGGGCGATGGCGTCTTCAACCCCGAGGCCGCCGTGCCGCTCCTCCCGATATCGAACCAGAAGATGCACCGCAAAATCGGCACCCAGGCCGATCAACAGCGCCGTGCCGAAGCTGGTAAAGGTGTTCAGCGAGCCGAAGATGACCGCCAAGCCAGCCATGTTGCCCAGGGCGGCCAGTGAGATGGGAGGGAAGACCAGAAGGGGCGCCGACCACGTTCGCAGGCCGATCATCAGCACAGCCAACACGAGCAGCACCGTGACGCCGGCGGTGCGGGACAGGTCGTTCTTGACCCCCTCGGCGCCGTCGGCGATGTAGACATAGGGTCCGGCGGAGTACACGTGCTGCACGCCATCTTTGGCCAGGTCGGTCTGGGCGATCAGCCCGTGCACATCGGCGGTGACCCGCTCACAGAAGTCGGGGTCGGTGTTGGACTCGGTGGGCTTGACGATGATGCGGCCGCGGCCCTGTCCAGGCACCACTGCGTAGTCGTCGGTGGTGATGCCCGAGACGCCCTCGAGTGTCGGCTCGACCGCCATCAGGCGCAGATGCAGGGCCAAGTCGGGGGGCAGCTGATGCAGGGCATGGCTGACGCTGTCGAGGGCCTCGAGCTGGACCGCCAGGGCGTCTAGGGACTGCATCATCTGCGGGCGGTCGGAGCCGGTGAAGGTCAGGGTGATGGTGTTGATGCCACCGGACTCGGAGGCCACCTTGCGCAGGGCGACGGCTTGGGGCTGGTCATCGGGCAGCAGTCCGACGATGTTCGCGTCGATGGTGGGTGGCAGGCCGATCAGCGCGGTCACAATGGCGAACACCGCTGCGCCCAGAACGACGGTCTGCTGGTGCCCCAGCACCCAGCGGGCGAGTCGTGCGAGCTGGCCTTCAGGAGGCTGCACTGAGCCTCAGTTGGATGGGGGCCGCAGGCCGCAGGGTGACGACGGGACGGGGACGCACCTCACCGATGGTCTGCCACTTCACCTTGGCGGCCAAGGCCGCGATGATCAGCACGCCCTCCATCATGGCGAAGTGCTCGCCGATGCAGCGCCGTGGCCCGACCAGGAATGGCAGAAAGCTATGCTTCGGGCGGGTCTTGGCGACCTCTGGCAGGAAGCGGTCGGGGTCCCAGCGGTTGGGATCGGGCCAGTATTTGTCCAGGTGATGCACGACGTAGGGGCTCGGAAAGACCCAGCAGCCCGCCGGAATGCGGTAGTCGCCGATGGTCTCGTCTTCGATGGGGTTGCGGCCCACGGCCCAGATCGGAGGGTAGTGCCGCAACGACTCCAGGAAGACCCGCCGAGTGACCGGCAGCGCCTGCACCGTCGCCATGCTGGGCGGTCCTTTCAGGGCGAGCTGAGCCTCCTCGCGCACCCGGTCCTGCCACTCGGGGTGCCGGCCAAGCTCGTACAGGGACCACGAAAGCGCCGTAGACACCGTCTCAAAGCCCGCGATGAACAGCGTCTTCACCTCGTCCAGCAGCTGCTGATCGTTCATGGTGCTGCCGTCCTGCTCGTCGGTCGCCGTCATCAGCCGGCCCAAGAAGTCCTGTCCCTTGTCGGCCTGGCCGCGACGCTGCTCGATGATGCCGCCAACCACCCGGTCGAGCTCGCCCAGGTGCGTCTTGAGTCGGCGGTTGGTGGGCGTCGGCACCCACAGCGGAGTCGCCCACGGAGACAGCACGCGGCGCGTGGTCAGGCGAATGGCGCTGTCGAAGTTCAGGCGCACCGACTCGGCGTTCGGACCCATGTCCTCGCCCAGAAAGGCTCGGCCGGCAATGCGCATGGCCAGCCGATGGAACTCGGGCACCGCGTCGACGACCTGGCCCGTCTGCTGCGCCCACTTGTGGCCCAGCTCGGACGCACCCTCGACGATGAGTCCAGCCAAGCCGCTGATTTGGTCTCGACTGAACGACGGTCCGGACATGCGGCGCTGCTTGGCCCAGACCTGGCCATCGCTGGTCAGCATTCCCTGACCCAGGCCGTCTCGCAGCATCTTGTAGGCGCGGGTCTGCTTGACGTAGCGGGTGTGTTTCTTGAGCAGCACCTCGCCGATCAGCGTGGGATCGGCGACCAGAATGACTAGCCGAGGACCCACCTTGAAGCGCACGATCGGCCCGTGCTCATTGGCCGCACGCAGCAGCAGCTGCGCACTGTCCTTTCGGAAATCGAGCAGCGACCCCAGCAGCGGGAGTCCGGGGTACAGCGGCGGGTCGCGCGTCATGATGCCGGGATTATAGGGCCGCCATGAAGCACCGGTGGCGGACCGACCTGAACTGGCTGAGCGGGGTGCGGGCATCGCAGTGGGCGCGCCTGCTTCGGCACAACTCGGTGTCGCCGACCTACTGGCATCGCGGCGCAATGGTCAGCGCGCTGTCGATCATCAGCTCGGGCATGGCGGTGGTCGACCGCGCTCGCTTTGGCACCGACTTCAGCCACGTCGACATCCAGCAGCCGCTGTTCATTGTCGGGCACTGGCGCTCTGGCACCACCTGGCTGTACCACCTGCTCGCCCGCGACCCCGGACGCGCCGCCCCCAACGCCTACCAAGCGGTCAACCCGACCACCTTCCTGGCCACAGAATCGGTCTCGGCGCCGATCTTCGACTTCCTCATTCCCGACAAGCGCATTCAAGACGATGTGCCGCTGGGCTTTCACACCCCGGAAGAGGACGAGTACGCCATCGGCCTGCTGTCCGGATGCACGCCCTATCTGGGCCGCAGCTTCCCCAACCGCTTGGAACACTATGAGCGCTTTCTGACCCTGCGCGATGCCACCGATGCCGAGCGCGCCGCCTTCCACGCCGGCATGCGTGAGTTCATGGCCCGGCTGACCCTAAAATACGACCGCCCGCTGGTGCTCAAGTCCCCGGCCCACACCGCCCGCATTCGCTACCTGCTGAAGTGGTTTCCAGACGCCAAGTTCGTGCACATCCACCGCGATCCCTACACCGTCTTCCAGTCCACGCGGCACCTGTACGACACCGTGGACTGGTTCTGGACCCTGCAGCGCCGCCCGCCCAATTCCGACGAGGTGATTCTGAGGCAGTACCGCAAGCTGCACCAAGCCTGGTTCACCGACCGGCAGCTGCTTGGCGACCACAACCTCGTCGAGCTGTCCTATGACGAGCTGGTCGCCGATCCGATGGCCCAGGTCGCGCGCATCTATGACCGACTGGGCTTGGGAGGATTCGCACAGGCACAGGGCCCGATGGCCGCCTTGCTGGCGGAACAAGGGCCCTACCGAGCCAACAGCTACCCCCCGATGAGCGCAGCTGACCGCGCCGCTGTGCGCGAGGTCGCGGGTCCGTGCTTTGACGCCTGGGGCTACCCCGCCTGAACCGCTCGCACGGTCCAGGGCCAGCGCCATGCCGAGCCCGACGTGATGAGGGCCGTGAAGAAGCGGTCGGCGGTTCGCAGCTCCAGGCTGTGCCGGTACTCGATGTTCATGTTGGCGATGTCGGTCAGATCGAGGGTGAACAACGTCCGTCCATCGGCCTCGACGGCGAGTCGATCGCGGTACAGCACCAGGATTCCCCTGGCGATTGCGGTGGGCTTGGTGCCGGGCTCGCCATGCTGCATCCACTCGACGGGCTCGGGGGTCTTGAGCAGCGGCCCGTCCGCGGGCAGCCGGTCGATGCAGATGCGCTGGGTCTGCGTCATCCAATCGCCCAGATCGAGGGGGTCGTCGCCCTGCCGCATCAGCTGGGCCCCCAGGTCGACGGTGAAGCGGGAGGAGCAGCGTCTGCACTCGATCTGCTCGCCGTGCTCGACCATGTGCCCCTCTTCTTGGCACTGGGGGCACACAAAGACGACGTTGGTCAGGCCGGTCGCCAGCGAGCGGCCCTTGAGTCGCAGATCGGGCCGGCTGCGCACATCGACGCGGGTGCCACGGGCCAGCCAGTCGCGCATGGCATCGGGGTCGGCTCGGCGCTCAAAGGTCCGGGGCTCGGAGAACTGCACAGCGACCCGGCCTCGGCGGGGACGAGGCGCCCAGCGTGGCCACTGCAGGTAGGTGTTGTGGCAGCGGGCTCGAATGACCGGACACTGCATCATGCGCACCAGGCGCTCGACACCGGGCACCAATGGCAGCTGACGGCCGCTCCAGGAGCGCTCTCCCTCGGGAAAGACAGCGACTGCGGCCCCCAGGTCCAGCCACTTCTTCATCATGCGCACGGTGGTCACATCGGCGGCAAAGCGCTGTTTGGGAATCATGCCAAAGCCGGCGACCACCCTGCCGAGTGGGCCGGTGAGCAGGGTGCGGGTGCCGACCCAGATCAACGGTCGCACCGCCGCAATGCACACGGTGATGGGGTCGAGCACGTTGGTGTGGTTGGCGACCACGACCAGGGGGCCATCGGCGGGCAGATGCTGGCGACCTTGGGTCTCGATGCTGACCAGGGGCCACATCAGCGCCGAGGCGGCCCGGCGATAGCGTCGGTGTCGCGCCCGAATGAGCGCCAAGTTCTGCTCATTGGGCTGCAAGATCACCGGGGAATGGTACATGAGGGGCATGTTGCTCGGCGCCAGCCTGATTGCCCTCGGCACGGTGATGTTCCTCGGAGAGGTGTTCATCTCGGCGGCTCGTGGGCGGCCTCTGCACAACTGGAACGACACGCTGGTCGGGCTAGGAATGCAGGCGGGCACCGGCTTTATGAGCCACTTGGGCAAGCTCTATCTGCTGGCCCTGTACGTCCCTCTGCACAGCACCGTCGCGGTGTTCGAGTGGACGGGCACCCCGCTGGCGTGGCTCTGTGCCTTCCTCACCTATGACTTCATGGGGTACTGGTTCCACCGCTTCAGCCATCGCACCAACCTGGGTTGGGCGGTTCATGTGGTGCACCACCAGAGCGAGGAGCTGAATCTCGCAACCGCCGTTCGCACCGCTCCGCTGCGGTCGATGTTGGACTGGCCAACCCTGCTGCCGATGGCGGTCCTTGGCATTCCGCCGACGGTGCTGATGGCCCTGTACATCCTGCATGCGGCGGGGCAGTACTGGCTGCACGTCGAGTGGATTCCCAAGATGGGGCCGCTGGGCTGGGTGCTGAACACGCCGTCCCATCACCGGGTCCACCACGGCTGCCAAGAGGGCTACCAAGACGCGAACTATGGGGCGCATCTGATCGTGTTTGACCGCCTGTTCGGCACCTTTGTGCCCGAGACCGAGCCGGCTCACTACGGGGTGATTCGGCCGGTGGATGGATGGGATCCCCTGCGCTCGATCACCGAGCCCTTTGCGATGGTGTGGCGCGATTCCCGAGAGTGGAGCCCAATGGACCGCATCCAGGTGTGGATCAGGCCCCCGGGCTGGACCCCAGTGCACGGCAATGCTCCACGTGGAACACCTCCTGCACGCCGCACGATCCTGCGACCGGCGCACCTGCAGGCCGCGGTCGCCCACACGCTGATCACCTCGGTGCTGCTGCTGTCGGTCCAGGCCCCCCTTCTGGACGAGGCGTGGCAGAAGCTCGGCATGGGCCTGCTGGGCATCTGGAGCCTGCGGGTTCAGGGATTGCTGCTGGACGACCGGGCTCCAAGCCTGTCCTCTGAGCTGGTGCGCGCGGCGTTGATCACCGGGCTGGCGCTGGTCCTGCCGATGCCGCTGATGCCCGCTGTCGCGGCAATGGGCGTGCTTACGGCGGTGCTTGCGCTGAGCCATCAGAACGGCGAGCCAGCCACAACAGAGCCAGCGTCGACATCGCCATCAGCGTGACCGCCACCAGGCCGACCGTCACCAGCTGACCGAGCGAGCTCAGGGTGCCTGTACTGGCAAAACACAGGGAGCTGAACGACGCCACGGTCGTCGCCGTCGACAGCACCGCGGCCGGACCCACCGTACGCAGGGTGTGGTCGAGGGACGCGCCGTCCGCCAGCCGGTGCATCATGTGCAGCACCGCGTCGACGCCCAGGCCAAGCAGGACCGGCAGGCCGAGCACATTGGACAGGGTCAGGGGAATCTGTGCGATGGCCAGAGCAAAGCCGGCCCATACGACACCGGTCAGCAGGCTGCCCAGGGCGACCAGGCACAGGACGGGCCGCCGCAGGTCGATGATGGTGAGGATGGCGACGAGGATCAGCGCCAAGACCGAGAAGCGAGGGATGTCCTCGATCACTGTGCGGTACAGCGCCCCCTGAAGGGCGAGCTCACTGGCAGCATTTGGCGCGTGTTCGGCGAGTTCATCGAGCAGCTGACCCGAGACCAGCATGTCGTGGGAGTTGCCGGCGACCGGCAGGACCAGCAGCTCGCCATTGCCCAGCAGAAAGCGCACGCCCTCGGGCAGATCGGCCCCGGTGCGCTCGCGAGGCTCCCAGTCGCGCAGGGGCAGCAGGCGCTTGACCACCGGCGGAGGCAGGTAGCGCAGGTTGGGGTGGTCGAGCTGGGTGCGCAGGGTGGTCAGGGCGGCAACGCGACGGGGCTGGTCTGGCGGCAGCAGGTCATCGACCGACAGCACCGAGCGCACATGGGGCAGCTCGCCGGCTTCAATCAGCGCGCGCAGGCGGGCCTGCTCGGGGGCGCGCTGTTCGGCGGTGACGGGGATCAACACGGGCTGAGCGGCCTGACGGGTCAGCTCCTGCTGCCGGTCGCTCATCAGCTCGAACCGGCTCTCGGTGCGCCCGAGCTGGGTGAAGTCGTGCTCGAAGTGCAGCGTCGTCGACGCGAACCATCCCGCTGCCACGGTGGCGATGACCAGGACGGGAACGGCAAGCCGGGCCCACCCCAAGGAGGGGCGAGCTTCGTCTCGCCCAGATCCCAACCCAAATCCCAAGGAGGGGCGAGCTTCGTCTCGCCCGCGAACCATGGGCGAGGCGAAGCTCGCCCCTCCTTGAATGGCAATCAGCGCCGGCAGCAAGACCAGCACCGAGACCAGGGCCAGCAACACGCCGGCGGTCAGCGCGAATGCCAGCTGCGACAGGCCCGCAAAGCGCGACAGGCCCAGGGCCGAGAAGCCCGCGGCCGAGGTCAGTCCCGCAAAGATGCAGGCAGGGCCGGTGTAGTCCCAGGCGGTGGCCACGGCATCCTCGAGGGAACGGCCCTGAGCCAGCTCCTCCCGGGCCCTGCTGACGAGGTGAATCGAGAAGTCGATGCCCAGGCCGAACAAGATGGCTGTGCCCATGACGGTGTTGGCGTTCAGCGCGCCCAGGACCAGGTACATGGCGGCCAGGTGAAGCAGGGCTGCGAGCACCAGCGGCGGAAAGAGCAGCACCGGAGCGCGAAGACTGCGCAGGCCCAGCATCAGCACCAACAGCACGAGTCCAGCGGAGATCACAGTGGTGCGCAGCAGGTCATCGCGGATGCCCGAGGCACTGTCGGCGATGACCGCGTAGGGCCCGGCCAAGAAGAGCATGCGCACGCCGCGGGACTCCAGGTCGGCAGACGCGATGGCCTGTTCGAGGTCCGACACCACCTTCATGGCAAAGGCGGGGTCGTGGTGGGACTCGCTCGGCCGCACAAAGATGCGTCCAAGGCCGTCGTCCGGCGTCCACACGCTCGCTCGGTTTGCCGCGCTCATGTCCGGCAGATCGAGCAGCTGCGAAGCCAGAATCGGAGACAGCGCCGGTCCCAGGGCCAGGGCCATGCGAATGCGTCCGTCTGCTTCCTCGACAGCGGCGGGTTCGATCTGCATCAGGGCCAGGTGCGTGGCCAGCTCTGGCTCGATTTTGTGCACCGCAAAGGCGACACGGTCGAGCTGCTCCAGGTCGTCGACGACGTCATCCAGCACCGCGTCGAGTGTGTCCGCCTCATCCCCCTCGAACGTCAGCCACAGCCCAGCTGGAATGTGGTTGTCACCGAGCTCTTTGATGGCCTTTGCCGCGGGAAGGTCGGCGGGCAGCAGGTCGAGCATGTTCGGGTTCACGTCCGGGGGCAGTCCCACCAGCGCCGCGGCCAGGCCGAGGGCGACGGCCGACGCCAGCACCTGTCGAGGCCGGGCCATGACCCAGCGCGAGAGCCTGCCTAGCGCACCGCCAATCGGTGGCACCTCATCCATCAAGACCAGCCCCCGCCCGGACTCTAGCAAGGAGGGGCGAGCTTCGTCTCGCCCACTTCACCGGCGAGACGAAGCTCGCCGCTCCTTGATCGCCACTTCACCGGCTCCTTGATGGCCGCTTCACTCTAGCAAGGAGGGGCGAGCTTCGTCTCGCCCACTTCACCGGCGAGACGAAGCTCGCCGCACCGGCGAGACGAAGCTCGCCGCTCCTTGATGGCCGCTTCACCGGCGAGACGAAGCTCGCCGCTCCTTGGTGGTAAAACCCAGCCATGAGCCTGCGACCTTGGACTCCATTTGTGTTGGACGACCTGTCGAACAAGTTCCTGTCGCGGAGCCCGTGGGGGGGCGTGTTGAAGCGCGCCCTAACCCTCCACGAGCAGCAGAATGCTCGGGTCGGTGGCGAGCTTGACCATGGCAGCTGGGTCGTCGATGCCAGTGAGTTCAGCGTGTCGCGGCTGCGAGAGATGTCCCACAACTTCCAGCGACCGGTGGTGGTCCGAGGGCTGTTCGCCGACGTGCCGGCGGTGAAGCGGTGGTCGCCGGAGTTCTTTGCGGAACAGGCCGGGGACACTGTCGTCCAAGTCGTCGATCAGCAGTCTGACACCGTGCACGACATGCGGCTGCGGGACTTCTTGGAGGGGCACGATGGGCTGTACCTGAAGTTCTGGCCCGAGCTGTTTCGCGCCCATCCGCAGTTCGTCGACGACCTGGCCTTTGACCGGGTCTTTCCCGAGTGGATTGGGGGGCCAGGGTCTCGCTTCAATCCCTTCACCGCCGAGTTCTTTATGGGGCGCGGTGTGGACGCCGAGCGCGGCATTGCCGGGACTCCGCTGCACTGTGCGCCTCATGCCAACCTGTTCGTTGAGATCTACGGCCGCAAGACCTGGACGCTGATCGATCCCAAGCACACGCTGTTGCTGCGCCCGGTGCTGCAAGAGACCTACGGCGTCTCGGCCCTGACTCCCAGCCAGCTCGCCGAGCGTGAGCTTCCTCGGTACAGCGTCACGCTCGAGCCCGGAGACGCGCTGTTCAACCCGCCCTGGTTTTGGCACCAAGTCCAGAACGACGGCTTCTGCATCGGCATCGCCAGCCGCGATGTGATGGTCCGAGCCAACTTCCGTCAGAACGCCGTGTTCAGCACGCTGCGTCCATGGTTCACGGTGCTGGCGGGGCTGAACCGCTTCACCGGCTGGTTTAGCGCCAAGAAGCCACCCGAGAAGTACGCCGAGCAGGACCGGCATGCGCATGGGCATGACAGCGTGGTCAACCGGCGCATGCGGGCCTTGCGTCCGGACTAAGTCAACCTCCTCGTCCTCGTCGACGTGCTCGTCCACGTGATTGTGGCTGTAGTCCTGGAAGAAACAACCGCCCGGACAACTCCAACGTTCTGGTGGCGGTCAGGCGGCTTCCGAGTATCCCATGGGATTCCTGTTCATTTTGCTAGTCCAGCCATTGCTGATGACAGCTTGCACAAACGCGGCCCAGCGTCAGGCCGAGTTCGACTGTGACGACCGCGACGGCGACGGAGCGACCCTTTGGTTTTGTCCCGACAACGGAATGGAACGGGACTGCAACGATGATCCCGAACTGGAAGGAGCAAGTGAGGCCCCCGGCAGCGTTGAGCGCAATGACGACACCCTTTGGTATGACGGCTTGGACAATGACTGTACCTTCAACGTGGTAACCGCTGGGGTGTGAGGCATACCCCGGTTCCGTGAACGGTTGAGGCGGCAGCGGGCGGTCAG
>CAYYHT010000040.1:0-20885 GCA_964471355.1 uncultured Enterobacteriaceae bacterium | reverse complement strand
AGCGGTGTCGGGGCGCTCGCTGCTGGAGGATTCCTGCAGCTCCGCCTGGGCAAGGCCTTTGCGGTCGAGCCGGTGTTTGCTTGGCAGAACAAGCGCGACGACTGGATTCGTCAGGACGGCGATGCCGACGGGCTGCTGGAGTCGAATCGTTCCGAGGTGCTGGCGGGACCGGTGCTGGAGCTCGGAGGAAACCTGCGGGTGTTCTTAGGGGGCACTGAGGCCGAGTTCGCGTTGCTGGCGGGCAGTTCCTACACCCGCTGGACCCATGCCGGAACAAAAGAGGACGGCGGACTCGAGACGAACGAGCTGGAGCAAGAGGTCTATGTGGCCGAGATCAACGACTATGTGGAGCTCGACGTCGACCTCGACGTGCGCGTCGGATTTGGCGTGCAGCGCTGGCTGACCAGCGATCTGGTCGTCGGAGCTGACCTGTTCGCGAACGTGGTCGAGATCGACCGTCACGAAGAATGGGAGACCATCACCGAGACCCAAGGGGTGGACTACAGCCGTCGAGATCGCAGTGGATTTGGCTTCACGCCAGGCGTGGCGCTGCGGTTCATCGTGTTCTTGTAGAAACGCCGAGACACCGGAGCTGCCCCCGATGAGAAGTCTGGCGTGCGCTGGCCGGGTGGTAGGTTCCGCGAGTCCATGGAGAGCGTGATGACTGTTGCTAGATCCCCGAAGTTTGCCGTCCTGGGTCTGCTGCTCGCCGCTGGCTGTGGGGCCAAGGATGCCAAGATCGAGGCCCCAGCGCCGACGGCTGCAGCGACCGAGACTCCCGCTGCCGAGACAGAGCCCACCGAGTCCACCGACGCTGCGGCAGTTGAAGCCAAGTTGGTGGCCGAGAAGGTGACCGTCAAGAACCCCACGAAGTTCGCGATCATGGTCGAGTTGTCGGCCGCGGCTCCAGACCAAGATGACAGCGCCACCGTATCGTTTGGCCCCATCGAGCCCGATGGCCAGGGGTCGGGCACCATTGACGTGTGGACCAACGGCTCCTTCTCGGTGCTGGCAAAGTGGGAGGCCGGCGGCGAAGCGCGCGAGAGCCGGCCCTACACTGCAGTGCTCGACCCGGCCAGTCCGCTCACTCCGGTCACCTGTACCCTGAACATTCCTTATGAGTCGGGGTCTTCAGGCCTATGGTCTGGGGTGGAATGGGAGATGCCCCCGGGCATGGAGTGACCGCTACTGCGCTGGCAGTCTCGGCTGCGATCCGCGCCTCTTCGGCCTCCAAGAACTTCAGGTCCTCGTCGCGCACCAGCTCTCGCAAACCGACGTCGGCGGGTGCGAAGGTGTCGTCGAACTGGGCCAGCTGGTCGTATTGACAGAGCGTTTCGGCCTTGCGCAGGATCTGTCCCTCGGTGGCAAGCCCCCCGCATCCGAGAATCCAAATGGCTGAAAAGGCAAGACAAAACCGCATGTTCATCCCTGTGGCAGGCGCGACGGCCCGTTGAATAACGTCGCCTTGCTGGTGACCGTCTTCGAGTTCTGCCTGGGCATGACCTCGATCGGCGGCATCGGGGTCGCGATTCTGCACCAGGCGTCCCTGGCCCAGGGCATGCAACAGCTGCCCGACTTGCCTCGCCCAGCACTCGACCGGCTGCGATGGCGAAGCATGCTGCAGAATGCACTGGTGAGCGTGGCCGTGCTTGGTGTGTTGGCACACGCGGTCGTCGACCTGGGTGGTCGCTGGACAGACGGGCGGCTCGGTGTGCTCGGCGTCGGCTCGAAGGTGCTGGTCTTCGCGCTCTTTGGCTTGCTGCTATTCCAAGCGGCGTCGGGCTATATGCGGGTCTCGGCGGAGTGCCGGACGCGCGACGAGTCAGACGGCGGCTAGCTGAACATGCGCCGACAAGAGCACCGCCACCATCACCAACTCAAGCACGATCGGCGGCACGAGTTGCGTGTCGAAGCCATCGATAACCAACCCAATCAGACGACCGACGACGACAGCCCCCAACACGATGGCGACGGCGAGGAACCACAGCGTCGCGCCGGTCGCCAGACCCGTCAACAACATTGCGACGCAACCCAAGAACAGGCCGCCGATGACGCCACGGATGGTGTTCAGGCCGCGCGCGCCATCGGGCTCGACCGAGAAGTTCTCTAGCATCATCTTGGGAGCGAACATGGACGCCATGCCCAGGCCCAGCATCATGACGCTGACGACGCCCACGAGGACTTGAAGAATGAGTGTCATGCTGCCTCCAAATCGATGTGAGTCAGCTCGCCGAGCACGGCCCAGGCGGCATCCTGACGTTCTTGGTTGAGCATGTGTGGATAGACGACCTTGTGCAGCGGTCCAATCATCTTCTGTGGTGCCGAGGTGTAGGTGCCGCCGTTGATGTAGGTTTCGCTGTCGCCGGAAAGTACGTCCAGGTACCGCTTGGCGCCCTGGGCCACAGGTTGGTCCCATCCAATCAGCGGACCGATTGCGGGCATGACCTTGGTGAACAGAAAGCGCTTGAGTCCGGTCGTGTTCCGGGCGGCGTTGGTGCTCATGTTCGAGCCCGGAGACACCGTGAATACCGACACGCGGTCACCAAAACGGGACGCCATCGCCGCGCTCCACCAGGCGCTGAACACCTTGGTCGTCGAGTAGTAGCGAGTGCCGTCATAGGCCTCGGGCCTTTCTCCGCGGGCGAAGGTGAGCATCGCGTCGTGCAGGTTGTCACCGAACTGGGAGGGTGGCTCGGTGGCGAAGCCATATACCGACATGCCCATCATCGCGGGCAGGTCGTTGTTGGCTGCCTCAGAGCCGGCGAGCACGACGCGAGCGCCATCGAGCAATCCCGCTTCCAGCAATCGAAGGGTGAGCACATGATGACCGATGATCGAGGCCGCGAATGCGAGCTCCAGGCCATCTGCGGTCTTGATCATTGAGTCGCCGGGGACTAGGCCAGCGTTCAGCAGCAAGGCGTCGATGCGGTGGCCCCGGCGGATGAGGTCGTGGGCCGCGGCGTTTGACGATTCGATGTCCGCCAGGTCGATGGCGACGGTCTCGTATGGGTCGGAGCCGACCCGCTCGACCAGGGCCTGACGGGCACCCTCGGCCTTCTCGAGCGTCCTGCAAGCGAGAATGACTCGGCCGTAGCCGGACGCGGCAAGTTGGGCAGCGGCTTCGAAGCCGAGCCCCGAGTTGGCGCCGGTAACGAGGGCGGTGCGGTTGCTGTAGCGGGTGGACATGACTGACTCCTTTGCACTGCTAGATTGCGCGCCGGGGCCTGGTCAGGCCAATCGAATGTCCGCATGTGCACATGGGCCTGATTGATGCTGCCCGCACTGCGCCCGTATCGTTCATTCCGTGGCCACCATCCGACTCGCCAGCATCAACCTAAACTTGCTCCCGGCACTCGATGCGGTGCTGCAGGAATGCCACGTGACCCGCGCAGCGTCCCGGCTGGGGGTGACCCAATCGGCCATGAGCTACACCCTGCGTCAGCTGCGCGACCTGTTTGAGGACGATTTGCTGGTGCGCGGTCCGCACGGGATGGTGCGCACGGCTCGCGGCGAAGAGCTGGCGCCAAAGGTCCGAGCCGCCCTTGAGGAGGTCGAACGCGCGTTGGCGCCCGATGCGTTCGACCCGGTCACATCGACCCGTGGCTTCTCGATCGCTACGGCGGACTCGACGTTTTATACGACGGCACTGCCTCTGCGGAATCGCTTGAGTGAAGCTGCTCCTGGGGTGCGTCTGCGTCTGAGTCTACTCGGCCTGCGCCCATACCAGGAACGCCTTGAGAGCGGCGAAATCGACGTCGCCCTCGGCATGGGATTTCGGGATCACCCAGGGGTGCACCGGACGCTGCTGTACGACGAGCCCTATGCCTGTGCCGTTCGCGAGTCCCACCCGACGATTCGTGGCGACGTCACCCTGCAGCAGTTTGCTGACGCCGGCCACGTCATTGTCACGCGCAAGACGACGACTGAGTCGACGCCCATCGATAAGCAGCTCGCTGCTCTTGGTCTGGAGCGTCGCATCGCCATGCAAGTGCCGTCCTTTCCCCTTGGGTTGACCGCGGTTCGCTCGTCGGATTTGGTGCTGTCTGGTCCTGGGAACTTCTTGCGGACCGAACAGGCCTCACTCGGGCTGATTGTGATGGACCATCCCCTGGTGACGAGAACCTACGCCGTCAGCATGATGTGGCACGCGCGGGGGGATCGGGACCCAGCGAATCAGTGGCTGCGCGAACAAATTGTCGCCGTGACACAGAGAATGTCGTCAGTCGAGCTCGGTGAGCAGTCCGCGAGCGACTAATAGGGTGCTGCGTTGAAGCGATGCCTCGAAGTCCGGCAGGCCGCGCTGCAGTGTCAGCCCTAGGACCAACGCAAAGAAGGCCGGCAGCAGCTCGCCGTGCTGGGCAGGGGTGAGTGTGGGGCCGCCGATGCTCAAGAGCTATCTGTCGTCGATTGCCATCAAGCCGCTTGGCAACCGCTGCTCAGTGACATGGAGCTGCGAGTTCGAGATGGTCGGCGTGCCTGAAGAACAGGCGGTGGGCATGGTCAGCCAGAGCTACGTTCAGTTTCTCGAGCGCTTGAGCGAGTCCGTGGGGGGGCTCTAGCGGCTCCCTGCGACCGAGCGGCCCATGACCGCGAAGAAGGCGCCAGCAGCCTGCTGAGTGCCGCGCGCGACTCGCACGTGTTTCGCGAGGAACTCGCTCGGCTCCATGCGCCCGTCCACCACGTCGATCAGCGGTTCGTACGGCATTTCAATCGATGCGGCCGCCTGGGGATCGGGGGCGTAGCGAACGGTCACGTTGCCGCCGTCGATCTGCACGGTGAAAAACTCGCCGTCGATGACGAGCTCGACATGGGCATTGTCCTCGGCGATTGCCGCCAGACGCATGGACTCACGCAGATTGACGACGATGGTGCGCAGGTTGCCGGGTCGCCGGACGTCTTCGGCGGGGGCATAGCGACTGCCGTAGTTGCCCAGGGCATACAGCAGCGGTGCGGTGGCCTCGCCGTCTTCGGTGAGCGTGTACAGCTGGGCGCCGCGCTCACCGGACTCGTGCCGGACCAGGCCGTCGTCTTGCAGTTGTCGCAGTCGTGACGTGAGCAGGTTGGAGGCGAGTCCCGGCAGGCCTTGTTGCAGCTCAGTGAAGCGGGCGGGACCCGCGTGCAAGTCCCGCAGGATGAGCAGCGTCCAGCGATCGCCCACTCGGTCGAGTGCGCGGGCGATGGGGCACAGCAGTCTGTAAGTGCGTCGGCCGGCCATTTGGGGTCGCTCCTTCATGGGATGTCCTCCTTCTAAGAACCCTCTTTAAATTTTCAACTGTTGACTTTAAAGTTTAAAGCGCTAACTTGGATTCAGCAAGCAATACCTCGCCTCGTGCACGGAGCACCCCATGTCCAATTTGCCTCTCGTTCTCATCACCGGCGCCACCGGCAAGACAGGCACTGCAACCGTCCTCGCTCTGACCGAAGAGCACTCCGCAGCCGTTCGTACGCGAGCGCTGGTGCGGCGTGATGATCACCGTGCTCAGGCCCTGCGCGACGCCGGGGCCGAGGTGGTGATTGGCGACATGGCAGACATCCGAGACCTGCGCCGCGCCATGCAGGGGGTCGACCGGGCCCACTTTCTGTCCCCCATCAGCAACAGCTCACTCGACTTCGCCGTGAATTTTGCGGTCGCCGCAACCGAGGCTCGCGTCCAGCATGTGACAGCGCTCAGCCAGTGGCTGTCCGCTAGCAGCCATCCCTCGGTGCTGACCCGGCGCACCTGGCTGGTCGACCAGCTGCTTCCCTGGCTTCCGCATGCGGACCACACCATCATCAACGTCGGGTTCTTTGCCGACAACTTCCTGGGTGGGCTGGGCACGGCTGCGCAGCTTGGCAACTTCATGATGCCGCTGGGTGCCGGTGCGACCGCGCCGATCTCAAACGAGGACATCGGTCGGGTCGTCGCCGGTGTGCTCGCCAACCCGGCACCCTACGTGGGCCAGACGCTGCGCCCGACGGGTCCCGAGGTCATCACCGCTGCGGACATGGCTCAGGTCCTCACCGAGGTGCTCGGACGGCCGGTTAGCTACACCGAGGCCACCGAGCAGATGGGCGCCAAGGCGATGCGAGCGCTTGGCTTTCCACCGTTCGCGCTGGCCCAGGTCGTTCACTACATGCGGGACTTCCGGGGCGGTGCGTTCGCGTGCGGCGGGACGACCGACGTCGTGCTGCAGGTCACTGGGCGCCCGGCCGAGGACTTTGCGACCATTGCGCGTCGCTATGCGGCCGCAGACCCGAGGGTGCCGCGTACATGGGCAAACCTGCTGCGTGCGATCGCTCAGGTGGCCTCCATCATGATGACCCGTCCGCTGGACGCCGAGCGCTGGCAGCGGGACAACGACCTGCCCTTTGTGGCTGGAGAGGACGCCATGGACGCGACCGAGTGGGTCCGCACCCACGACGTGCCCCAGGCCTACGGCGTGCAGTCGAAGCCCTCGCTTGTGGCCTTGTCGACGTCTGGATGAATCCATGAGGAATGGGCGGGCGTCAGGGAGCGTGCATTGGCCACTTACAGCGCCAAACAGTGCGCCGTTTTGCTGTGCTGAATCTTGGGACGACTACACCACGCACGAGGACTACTGACCAATCAAGCCCGTGCTGCCCCGGTGTCGGTGTCTGCATCGGTGTCGGCCTCGGTGTCGACAAGGTCCTCGGTGTCGGTGTCACCGTCAATCCGTAGGGCCCGTGGTGTGATAGGGGCCTCGCTCCAAGCCCGAGGTGCCCGTGATTCTGCTCGCTCTCTTTGCCTGCACCGGCGCCGATCCCGCGGACCTCGTGTTCGAGAACGGCACCATCCACGTCACCTCCGTGAGCTCGACGACGGCCCTTGCGGTGCGAGATGGCGTGGTTGTTGCCGTGGGAGAAGAAGCGTCTGAGCTCGTTGGCGAGGGAACCGACGTGGTCAACCTCGCGGGCTCGACCGTCACTCCAGGCTTCCATGATGCCCACACCCACCTGTTGCCCGGTGGATTCGTCATGGAGCGCATTCTGCTGTTGGGCGTGTCGTCCATGGAGCGGGTGCTGACCAAGGTCGATGACTACGCCAGCGAGCACCCCGAAGAGCCGTGGATCATCGGCTATGGCTGGACCACTGGAGATCTGGTCGACCCAGATGGACGGCTGATCGATGCGATTGTGCCGGACAAGCCTGTGGCGCTGATCAACGGGTCCGGGCACTCGGCTCTGGTCAACAGTCATGCCTTGGAGTTGGCGGGAATCGACGCAGATACCCCCAATCCAGAGGGCGGCACCATCGTTCGTGACGAGTCCGGCGAGGCCACAGGCCTGCTGCTCGAGACAGCCATGGGCCTGGTCATTCCGCTCGCCCTCGATGCATACGACGACGAGGCGGTGCTGCAGCCCCTGCGCGAGAACCTCGATGAGTTCAGCGGCGGCGGTCTGACCAGCATCTCGGAGGTGCTGGCTGCCCCTGGAGTCGATGTCAGCCGGCCATGGCTGTACAACGAGCTCGATGCCGACCGGCTGCTGCCCCTGCGAGTGCACTACTACAGGCCGGTCTTCGAGCAGGCCGACTTGGCCATCATCGACGCCGAGCGCGGGGACTACGAGTCCGACTTGGTGCGCTTTGCGGGGGCCAAGATCTGGGTCGACGGCTCCCTTGGCAGCCTCGAGGGGTGGGTCGAGAGCCCCTACGCCACCAGCGGCACCACGGGCAGTGCCTACTTCACGGCCGAGACCCTCGAAGCCATCGTGCTCGAGGCCGAAGAGCGCAATATGCCCCTCAAGCTACACGCGATGGGCGATGCCGCGATCAATCGCAGCCTCGATGCGCTCGAAGCGGTGAGTGAGGTTCGCGGCGGCCTGGACCAACAGCACACCCTCGACCACTTTGTGCTGGCCGACGGAGCCGCGCGCTCCCGAGCCGCTGCCCTTGGCCTGGTCATCTCGATGCAGCCCGCCCACTACGCGACCGC
Source organism: uncultured Enterobacteriaceae bacterium (assembly GCA_964471355.1). Taxonomy (GTDB): domain Bacteria; phylum Myxococcota_A; class UBA796; order UBA796; genus CAYYHT01. Next base: position 12,951 of record CAYYHT010000040.1, on the reverse strand, counting down.
AGCTCTGGCCGATTGGCACCACGAGCTCGACGATTGGGGCCTCGACGACGGCTACGACTGGGGAACTGCCGCCGACGAAGGGCTGCCTGTCGCTCTGGGGACCGATTGGCCCGTATGGCCCACGGCCAACTTCCAAGTCACCATGTGGGCCGCGGTCAGCAACCACGGCGACCGCTCGCTGACCTCACAACAGGCGCTCAAGGGCTTCACCGCCGACTCCGCACAGAGCGTGGGCATGGGCGGTGAGCTGGGCTGCCTCGAGGTCGGCTGCCTGGCCGACATTGTCATGCTGGACACCGACGTATTGGTGGCCGAGCCGAACGACATCAGCGGCGCCGAGATCGAAGGTGTTTGGGTCGGAGGGCGCCAGGTGAGGTGACTGCGGGTATCCTCCAGGCTCGGAGGCCCTCATGCGTTTTGCCCTCACCCTCGTCCTGCCGCTTGCTCTGCTTGGCTGCCGGGACAACGAACCCGTCGATCTGGACGGGGACGGCTTTATTGCCGACGACTGCAACGACGCCGATGCGCTGGTCTACCCGGGTGCGGTCGAGCTGTGCAACGGCGTTGACGACGACTGCAACGTCCTCATCGACGACGAGCCCGATGATGCGGTGACCTTCTACGCCGACCGCGACGGAGACGGCTACGGCAGCGCGTCGGACACCGAATCGGCCTGCGACCTGCCCAATGGCTTCGTCGTCGACAGCTCCGACTGCGATGACGCCAGCGACGAGATTCATCCGGGGGCCACCGAGGCCGACTGCACCGACTCCACCGACTACAACTGCGACGGCTCGGTGGGCTACGCCGATGCGGACGGGGACGGCTGGCCCGCTTGCCAGGACTGCGACGACGCGCTGCTGGGGGTCAGCCCCGATGCCGACGAGACCTGTGACGGCATCGACAACGACTGCGACGGCGCCTCGGACGAGACCGGCTCCATTGGAGAGAGCAACTGGTACCCAGATTCGGACGGCGATGGCTACGGCGACCCGCTGCAGCCCATGCGGGCCTGTGATCAGCCCACTGGCTACGTCAGCGACAACCTCGACTGCAACGACTCCAGCGCCGATGCGCACCCGGGCGGGGTCGAGTCCTGCGACAACCTCGACAACGACTGCGATGGCGAGGTGGATGACAACGCCCCCGACGCCAGCACTTGGTACGGGGACGGCGACAGCGATGGCTACGGCAACCCCGCGGTCTCGGTCCAGGCCTGCAGCGCTCCCGCCGGTTTCCTCGCCGACAGCAGCGACTGCGACGACAGCGATGTCGGCTCCAACCCTGACGCGGTCGAGGTCTGCGACGACATCGACAACAACTGCGACTCCGACATCGACGAGGGCTTCGACAAGACCTGGTTCGCCGACTTCGATGCCGATGGCCATGGCTACGTCGGCTGGACGGTCGAAGACTGCGTGCAGCCGGTCGGCTTCGCCAGCACCAGCGACGACTGCGACGACGACAACAGCGCTGCCTACCCCGGCGCCACCGAGGTCTGCGACGAGGCTGACAACAACTGCGATGGCACCGTGGACGAGGGCGTATCGGTGACCTGGTACCTCGACGGCGACGGCGATGACCACGGTCGCAGCACGGTCACCTCCGACGAGTGCGTGCGGCCCGCTGGCTATGTGGCAGCGTCGGACGACTGCGACGACACCGACTCGGCGGCCTACCCAGGCAACACCGAGGTGTGCGACAAGGTCGACAACAACTGCGACGGCAGCATCGACGAGGGAGTGACCGCTCTGTGGTTCCTCGACGGCGACGGAGACGGCCACGGGCGCACCGGCGTCACGAGCGACGAGTGCACCATGCCCGCCGGCTTTGCTGCGATCGACGATGACTGCGACGACCTCGATGGCAACGTCAACCCGGACGAGGCGCAGGTCTGCAATGGAATCGACGACGACTGCAGCGGCCTGCCCTCGGACGAGGTCGACGGGGACGACGACGGGTTCATGGTGTGCGAGAACGACTGCGACGACACCGATGCCGCCATCAACACCGACGCCACCGAGATTTGGTACGACAACGTCGACCAGGACTGCGATGCGGGCAGCGACTACGACCAGGATGGCGATGGCGACGACATCGCGTCATCTGGGGGCACCGACCTGAACGACCTAGACCCCACGTGCACCACCGACTGCATCGACGGCTCGACCCAGGCCACCGCGGGCTTGTCTTGCGACTCCATCCTCACCAGCCATCCCAGCTCCGCGGACGGGCCCTACTGGCTCGACCCCGATGACGACGGCGACACCAGCGATGCGGTCGAGACCTTCTGCGACATGACGCGGCACGGCGGCGGCTGGACGCTGGTCTACAAGATCTCAGACAACAGCTCGATGAAGAGCAACGGGGCGGTCAACGTCGCCAACTTGCTGACCGACGACAACAGCCTGGCCACGGTCGGAAAACTGGATGATGGGCACATCCGCGACCTGTACACCGACCAAATTCGCATTGACCAGTACGGCGCGAACAACAACCCGTTCTTCTGCACCATCGACAACATCGCCGCGTACAACGACAACACGGTCAACACCAAGAAGTGCTCGACCACCTATGACTCCGGCGCGGGCTACACCGCGGGCAGCGGCGGCAGCTACGCCTACAGCTTTGGCAGCTGGTACACGACGGGCTCCATCATCGTGCAGCTGAACTACAACGACTCGCGCCTGGGCTCCCACACGGTCTACGGCGGCAGCAGCTCGGATGGTGGCTGCACCAGCAGTGGCGGCTGCCACGCTCAGGTCTGGATCAGGTAGTCAGTCCCAGCGCTCGAGCCACTCGACGGCGCGGTCGCTGTACTCGTCGGGGATGTCGTCCACGATTCGTGCGTGGTTGATGCCCGGCGGAATCCACAGTTCCTTGGGGTCGGGAGCGTTGTCGTAGACCTCGGTCGCGTACTTGGACTGCACATAGTCGTCGGCCTCGCCGTGGATGACGAAGATCGGGGACTGAATGTCTTGGACGGCAGTACCGTTGTCGAAGTCCGAGGCGAACAACCAGCCGTTGGGCAGGTCGAGGCCCGTGCCGTCATTGCCCGAGGCGGTGGTCGACAGGAACATGTCGTGGATGATGATGCTCTGGGCTCCGATCTCGTCGTTGGTGTGCACCAGTACGCTGGCGCCGAGTGACAGCGCGATCATCGGAATGTCCTCTGGCGCCGTGCCCGTGTGGTCCGAGACGTACCCAACCGCGGCCAGCCCGTCCTCTTCGATGATGTCGTAGGTCGATGAGCCTTCGGATTTTCCGTAGCCGCGGTAGTCGAAGATGAAGATGTCGTGCGTGTCCCACTGCCAGTACAGCTCGATCCAGTGCCAGTAGCGACCGAGGTGGTTGGTGTTGCCGTGGAAGTAGATCAGCGGCGGCTTGGGCTCGTCATGGGTGGCCCAGACGCCGGTCAGCAGCGTCCCGTCAGTGCTCTGGAAGGTGATCTCTTCGATGTACTGGTCGGCGATGATGTCTCGGGACAGCTCGTAGCCGGCCGCGTCGGCAGAGTTGGGCTCGTCGACGTCCTCGCCGTCAAGCACCACGAAGTCCAGGTTCATGCAGCCCGAGCCGCTCAGCGCCAGGGCGCAGATGATTGCGCGCCTCATTGGGCACCTCCGAAGTACAGATTGATGCCCATCTGGGTCGATATCGCGCCCTGTTTGCCGGGGGCGGCCCAGCTGGGAGTGAGGTTGTCTGTGTCACTGAACCAGCCGAGCCACTTGGTCTCGAACTGAAAGCCGACGGGACCCGCGCGAAGCTCGGTGCCCAGCATGGGACTGGGGAACCAACGCAGCACCGGGAATGGCTGGATGAAGTTGTCGAGGCCCGTATAGAAGTGGTGGTTGCCGACGGGCCAAGCTGCCACGACTTGGATGTCCGGGAACAGGCGCGCACCGCCCTTGGGCAAGCCCTCGGCGTTGTTGCCCGCAAAGAAATAGAGCGTGCCGTCGACCATTACCCGAGGCCTGGCGCCGTCGGGCTCGACAAGCTCGGTATTGATGCCGATATCCATGCCGAACAAGCCGAACAGGGCCAGCTGAGTCGGGTGAAGCGCAGTGTGAACGGTGGTCTTGCCATTGAGTCCGTAGGCAATTCCAATGTCGCTCTGGGGCAGCGGTTTGTGGCCCCCGAAGTAGTTGACGATGGGTCCGCCCATGGTCGACGTGACTGCCACCTGGCCCTGCTCAAGTGGAGCAAAGGACCGAGAAGCGGCGCATCCGGAGCTGAATGCGATGGCGAGCAGAAATGTGAGGAGTGTGCGCATGCAGCGTGGGTATCCCGTCTAGAATGCTCAGCCGATGCCCCATCGAACTGTCGAACTGTTGCGCTGGATGGCGGTCGAAGCACGCAGACTCAGGAGCGTGCCGCGACTGATGGACGTGCTGTGCAGTCAGCTGGTGCTCTCGGGGGTGCCGGTGTGGCGCTCGGCGTGGGCGTTGCAGCCCAAGGCTGGCAATCAGTTCGGCCGCGGCGTGTTCTGGACCGAGGGCAAGCCTGTCATCGACCAGGAATATGACCACGATGAGCTGGTGCGCGACCGGTTTCAGCAGAGCCCGTTCCGCGTGCTGCTGTTCGGCGGTGAGCCCATCCGCCGTCGCTTGCTGGACCCCGACTGCCCCATGGACTTCCCGATTCTCGACGACCTGCGTCCGGCGGGTGCCACCGACTACGTGGCGCTTCCCGTGCGCCTGATGGACGGGCGCATCCACGCGACGACTTGGTCGACCAAGGACGACTTCGGCTTCGACAACAACCACATCGCGATGCTCGAGGCCGTCAACGACCAGATGGCGCTGCTGTTCGAGCTGTGGGAGGCGACGGACAGATCCTGACCGGTCCGTGCAGTAGAACCACGGCATGGAAACGGTCCCCTGGATGTTGCTCGGCGTGTGCGCTCTCGCGTTGTTCCTGGCGTTGGTCGGGTGGTACCGGGCCTCGACTCGAATCGGTCGCAACAACCGCGCTCGTGGGCGTGTGGCTGCGGTGGGCGAACAGGGGGCGGAACAACTGCTGGTCAGCCAGGGCTACACCATCGAGGACCGACAGGTCACGCTGCGCTGGACCATCGAGGTCGACGGCGAGCCGGTTGAAGTCAGCTCCAGAGTCGATCTGCTGGTGCGCTGCTGGGGCCAGCGCTTCGTCGCCGAGGTCAAGACCGGCGCCCATGCCCCCGACCCGCGACGGCCCGCCACTCGCCGCCAGTTGATGGAATACCTGCACGCGTTTGACGTCGATGGCGTGCTGCTGGTCGACATGGAGTCCAAGGCCGTGCGCACGGTCGCCTTCCCGACGCAGGTCCCTCCGTAGCGGTGGTCTGCAACCGCCGATAGACCAGTCCCATGCGGATGTCCCTCAACCTGTGCGCCCTCGCGTTGCTTGCCGGCTGCGGCAGCAAAGACTCGCCCACGTGGTACCGCGACATTCAGCCGGTCATCGACGCGAACTGCGCCCGCTGCCACAACGGCACGGGAATCGGTCCCGGTGACTTCCGCACCTACGAGGCCGCGGCCGCCAACAGCTTGGCCATGTCGATCTTTGTCGAGTCGGGCCAGATGCCGCCTCCGACCGCCGATCCCACCTGCGCTGACTACAAAGACAGCGAGCTGATGAACCTGACCGACGCCCAGCGCGCGCTGTTCACCGAGTGGTACGAGGCTGGGACTCCGCTGGGCAAGGTGGACGACGCCCCCGATAAGATTGTGGGGTCCCCGCCGTTCACCGCCGACGAGATCGACTTCGTATTTGAGCTGCCCCGGGACTACACACCGAGCCCCGACGCTGCGGGCAATGACTACCACTGCTTCGTTCTAGACAATCCGAGCGAACAGGACATGCTCATCACCGGCTACGAGGTGGCTCCAGGCAACCTAGCGGTCGTGCACCACGCCATCCTCTTTGCCGACCCTCTGCAGCGTGCAGACGCGTTGTTCGGCAACACTGGCGCCTCCGACTTCAGCTGTGATGACCCGGTGATGGATCTCGAGTGGCAGTACTTGGTCGGCTGGGCTCCGGGCGGGCCCCCAACCCGCTTCGACAACAACGTCGCCCTGAGAATCGAGGCTGGCCAGTCTGTGGTGTTGCAGATGCACTACTACGTCGACCCTGCAAATCCGCCCGCCGACCAGGTCGACCGCACTCAACTTCGATTCCGGGTCCGCGACGAGACCGAGGACTTCCCGCGCGTCATGTCCGTCTTTCCCATCGGGCCGCTGGACTTCACCATCCCGGCGAACGAGGTCTACACGCTGCACGACACCCTGGTGAACGACTTTGAGGAGCAAGCGGGCTTCGAGGTGAGGGGGCAGGTCCACACCATCAATCCCCACATGCATGGCCTGGGTGTGTCCTACAAAGCCTGGATTGAGCGCGTTGATGGCAGCCCCGATGTCTGTGTGATGCAGAGTGAGCGGTGGAGCTTCAACAACCAGCCCAGCTACCAGCTGCGCGAGCCCATCACGGTCGAACCCGGCGACACGTTGCACATGGAGTGCACTTGGGACAACACAGCATCCAATCCGAATCAGCTGTTCGATCCGCCACAGGACGTGCACTGGGGCGGAGGCTCCGGCGACGAGATGTGCTTCTTCCTGTCGGCCTTTACCTACGAGCCGGCGCTGTAGCTACCTGCGGGCGGCCCAGCGAGCCATGCCCTCGAGGTTGCCCTTGAGCACCTTGCTGGCGGCGGCGTCCGCTCCCTTGGTCAGGGCCTTCCACTTGAGCCAGCCCACATCGCCCTTCTTGGGGGCCGAGGCCAATGCGTACCCGAGCACGCCGTCCTTGGCGAACCACGCACCGACGTTGTAGTCGCTGCGGAAGCCCTTTGACGTAGAGAGTGCGTCGGTCTCGGCGCGAAGCACATGCCAAGCGGCCACTTGGTACCCGTTCATCTCGCCGACTCGATGCAGCACCAGCTCGTGGTGGACAGAGCCCAACAGGGGGATCTTGACCAGCTGATAGAAGCGCGCCGATGTCGGCTGCTCGTAGCGCGAGTCGGCAATGATGCGGCACTCGCTGACGTGGTCGACGTTGCCGACGTAGTTGTTCAGGTCCATGACCGCGTCGATGACCTTGGCCGGATCGACCCCGGCGATGGGCATGATGCCAAAGCCCTCTTTGGTCGGCCTGCCGGCGTGGGCCCATCCCTGGAACGAGAAGGAGCTGGGGTTGCCGCTGGGCATGCGCTGCATGACGCGGCCAATGAAGTCTTCGTGTTCGCTCAAAGGTACCTCCGAGGTGGAGGCCAGCCTACCCCGTCAGCTCGTGTAGGCAGCGACAGCCTTGCCGAGGATATCGATGGCGCGCTCGATGCGGGCGGGCTCCATGACCGCGGCGAGTCGGATCTGATCGATGCCCCTTGCCGGGTCGCTATAAAAGCCGCCCCCCGGTGCGACGACCAAGCTCTCGCCCGCATCGCGGAAGTCGGTGATCAGGAAACGCGCGAAGCGGTCTGAGTCGTCGATCGGCAGCCGCACCATCGTGTAAAAGGCGCCCTCGGGCTGGTGGCAGCTGGCGCCGTCGATGCGGCCCAGGGCGTTGATCATGGTGTCCACCCGCGCCTTGTAGATGTGGCGCACCTCTTCGTAGTACCCCTCGGGCAGGGACAGAGCCGCGAGTGCGGCGGCCTGGGCCAAGGGCTGGACCCCCAAGCGCGCCTGGCCCAGACGCTCGACCTTCTCCATCAAATGGGCATTGCGGCTGATCAAGAAGCCCACACGAATGCCACAGGCCGAGTAGGTCTTGGAGAGGGAGTCGACGATGATGACGTTGTCGCGAGCGTGCTCGAACTCCAGCGCCGACACTGGCGGTTCGGTGAACCAGATGCGGCGGTAGACCTCGTCCGAGATGATGAAGATGCCGCGCTTGACCGCCCAGTCGATGACCCGCTGCAGCTCGGCGGCGCTGTAGACAGCACCGGTGGGATTGCCCGGGTTGCTGAACAGGATGGCCTTGGTCCGCTCGGTGACGTAGCTGTCGAGGGTCGCGTTGTCAGGGATGTTGAAGCCGTCTTCGAGGTGCGTCGGCACCGAGACGATCTTGGCGCCAGCGACCGTCGCAAAACCGTTGTAGTTGGTGTAATAGGGCTCGGGCACCAGGATTTCATCGCCGGAATCGCACAGCGCACAGAATGCGAACAGCAGAGCCTCGGACCCACCCTGCGTCACAGCAACGTGCGATGCATCGAGCTCTGGGCTCCAGCGCGAGTGGTAGGCCGCGGCGGCCTCGCGGCATGAAGCGAGTCCCGATGCGGGGCCGTAGGCGATGACGTCAGGTCTCCAGCTGTTGATGGCGTCCAGAATGGGGGCGGGCGTCGGCACGTCGGGCTGGCCGATGTTCAACCGATAGAACTGCACATCGACCTGCTGCTTGACGACCATATCGAGCTTTCGAATGGCGCTTTCTTGCAGTACGAGAGCGCGGTTTGACAGGGTGGGCAAGGGGACCTCCGACAAGTGGCGCCTCTAAGCCGGTTGAGTGTTGACGTCCCGCCCACTGGCTGCCATCCTGCAGTCCATGCGGATCTTGCGCTCACACTGGCTCTCTCCGTTCGTCGCTCTGGTGACGTGCGTGATCTTCCTCTTTGCGGCGACGGACGTGGCGATAGCCAACACTCCGACGGATCTGAGCCAGCCTGCAGCGTGGCACGAGGCCGATGTGGGCCTGCCCGCCCCGGTGCCGCTGGTCATGCTCGAGGCGCCGATTCAGGTGAGTGCCGCACATGATGCGGTGCCCTCACCAGACACTCCCGAGGTGATCGCCGCCCCTATCGAGGGTGGCATGGCCAAGGGAATGCTGCTGCTGCTGGGCCTGATGGCTGTGGTGGTCATCTTGGCGGTGGCGCTTGGGGTGCTGTTCTTCCTCGATCTGACCACCGACTTCGACCTGTTCCCGAACAACTAGGTCCATGCTCACTGTCTTGCTGACTGCTGCGGCTCTTGCGGCACCCTGGGTTCATGAGCCAACCGACGCGCGAATCGGCTTCAATCCTGACTGGACCGTGACCCAAGGCGGGTCCATGGTGTCGGGCCAGCTGGCTCAGGCCGTCCACGTGCCGACGGGCGGCGGCCTGATCGTGCGAGCCCAGCCCACAAGCGCCATCCTGGACCTGCCCGAGCGGGTGCTCAACCGAGTCGGCGATGTCGAGGCGGGCATGTCTGCCGATCGATACGCCATGGTGGTCGCCCTGTCCCAAGAGGACGAGGCGTTGATTCTGAACACGCGCTACCTCGGTTTCTCGGATGTGGCGGGAGCTCGAGTCGGGCGGTGTGTCTTCTTCACCGATGCCACCGACACCGAGCCCGGCCGCATGTGGTGGCACACGACCTGGCGCACCAGCAGTCATTTTCTCGAGATCATCAGCTGGGTTCCGGACGACCGCAGTCGCCCGTTCATGGCCGCCATGCGCACCCTCGAGGGCAACGTCGGTCCCGCGGGAGCGTGGCAGCCTGGAGCCGCGCTGTTGTACCGAAAGCCCGTCGGCAAGTGTGACGGCCCAGCAAGCGTCGACCGCATGGCGGCGGTCGCTCGCAGCAAGCAGTACGCGGTGGCAAAGGCAGCCCTGCGCGTTCCTAGTGCGCACCCGAACACCTCGGCCATCGTCGAGCTTGGAATCTTGGGCGCCTTCATCGCCGACGCCGATGCCTGCGTACAAGAGATGGCGTCGTCTGTGGGCGCCTGCAGCGTGCATGAGCGCCGGTCCGACACCCAACGCTCCAAAGAAATGCAGCAGGCCGTCGTGCGCTGCCTCGAGACCGCCGAGCGCTCCAGCTTGGCCGTTGAAGCGCTGCTGGGTTCCACCGAACCCTGAGCGGTGGAATTCAAATGCTAGACTGGGGCGTGCGTACTTCCTTGCTACTTCTCCTCGTAGCGACTGTCGGGTGCCGCCCACAGCAGGGCGACGCCGACCGAGACGGCTCGTATGACGCCGCTGATTGCGACGACAACAACCCCGCCAGCTACCCCGATGCCGACGAGCTGTGTGATGGCCTCGACAACGACTGCGACGGCTCCATCGACGAGGGCGTCGCGTTCGAGGCCTATGTCGACGCCGACGGGGACGGTCATGGAGCCGGAGAGCGCCAAGACATCTGCCTAGGTGATCGTGGGTTCGCGGACGCGGGTGGCGACTGCGATGACATCGATCCCGCTGTGCATCCGGGCGCCGACGAGGAGTGCAACTTCATCGATGACGACTGTGACGGCGAGGTCGACAACGGTGCGGCGGACATGGTGCTGTGGTACCTCGACAACGACGGTGACCAGGTGGGCGGCGACACAACGCAGACGTCATGCGGCACTCCGCCGGGAGATGGTTGGGTCGACGTCGGCGGCGATTGCAACGACGCGAACGACGAGGTGGGACCGTCCTTCCCCGAGCTGTGCGATGGGGCCGACAACAACTGCGATGGGCTGGTCGATGAAGTGCTGCCCACCTGGTTTCGCGACGGCGACGGCGACGGCTTTGGCGATCCGGGCAACACGCGTCAGATCTGCGACCAGCCCGACGACTTCGTGGGCAACGCGACCGACTGTGATGACGATGCGTCCCTGGTGCACCCCGATGCTGCCGAGACCTGCAATGGCATCGACGACAACTGCGACGGGCTCATCGACGACGATGACCCCGAGGTCCAAGACAAGCCGACCTGGTTTTCCGATGGGGATGGCGATGGCTTTGGAGACCTGGGCTTGACCACCGAGGCCTGCCAGGCGCCTGAGGGAGCGGTGTCTGACTTCACCGACTGCGCCGACGACGACTTCAGCATCAACCCGGGGGCCGTTGAGGTGTGCAACGGGCTCGATGACGACTGCAATGGCGCCGACGACGACGGGCTGGTCTTCTCGGATTGGTGGCTCGACGGCGACGGCGACGGGTTCGGCATTGGTACGGCCACCACAGCCTGTGAGCAGCCTGCGGGGACCGCGGCCGCCGATGGGGACTGCGAGGATGGCGACGGCTCGGTCAACCCGGGCGCCGACGAGGCCTGCAACGGCGTCGACGACAACTGCTCTGGAGACGAGACCGACCACTCAGACTGGCAGACCTGGTACGTCGATAGCGATGGCGATGGGCACGGTGTGGGCACGTCGACCATCGATGATTGCGCCCAACCCAGCGGCTACGCGGACGTCGATGACGACTGCGACGACAGCAATGGGGCCATCTCTCCCTCCGATGCCGAGACCTGGTACGACGGCATCGATCAGGACTGCGACGGCGGCGACGACTACGACCAAGACGGGGACGGTGAGCCCGCCTATGAACACGGTGGCGCGGACTGCGACGACCTCGACGATGGGTCTCTGGGGGGCTGCGGCATCACCGCGGGCTCGGCACTGGTCGATTGCCAGGAAGTGAAGGACTTGGTGCCAGGGGTCAGCAACGGGGTCTACTGGCTCAATCCGGACGACGACGTCAGCACCGCGGCCTTTGTGGGCTATTGCGACGTACAGAGCAGCGACGGTCCGTGGACACTGGTGATGCGATCCGTTGATTCGAACTTCACCTACGACAACGGCGTGTGGTCGAGTGCCAAGGTCGTGTCCGAGAGCGAGTTCAGCTTCTCGGCCCTGGGGGTCTCGAAGTACGAGACCTTCAACAGCGTGCCGTTCAGCCGGCTGCGCAGCAGCTCCACAGATCTGAATGACAGCTTCGTGCAGGACGTGGGCAGCTACGGCAGCGCGCTCGAGCTGTTCTCGGGACCGGGCATCAACTACGGGAACATCTACCAGCCGTACTGGAACACCATCGTCGAGCCGTTCTCGCAGCAGTGGGGCTGTACCCAGAACAACAACTACGGCATCAATCAGCGCGACTACCTGGGCACCGCGTTCATCTCGGACGGTGGCAAGTGCGACTGGAATGGTGGCACCCGGTGGGGACAGCGGGTGAACGCCACCCACGGGGGTACGGGCAACCACACCGGCCAGGGGTGGGGGGCCTACACCACCATTGGCTACCCGGACTCCCACAGCATCACCCAGCTGATGTGGGTGCAGTAGCGATTTCTAGGAGGTCAGTCCAAGCTGGCTCAGGCTACGCGCGCGAATCGCCGAGCACAGATCGGGCTCGTCATGCAGGCGACGTCCGTGGCTTGGGACCAAGCCGCCGAGCGCGGTCTGCCACGCCGGTGAAGCAAACTCATCGGGGAAGCAGCGCTCGACCAGCTCCAGCATGATCGCCACGGCCGTCGATGCGCCCGGTGACGCACCCAGCAAGGCGGCCATCGAGCGGTCTTGGCTGGTCACGATCTCGGTGCCGAACTGCAGCACGCCGCCGCCTTCGCCGTCGCTCTTGATGATCTGCACCCGCTGACCGGCAACCTCGAGCTCCCAGTCCTCGTCACGCGCATCAGGCAGGTACTGCCGGAGCATCTGCACGCGGCGCTGAGGCGACAGCAGGGCTTGACCAACCAGGTAGCGAGTCAGATCGATATTGTCGGCGCCCGCAGCCAGCATCGGCACGATGTTGTCGAAGCCGATGGAGCGGAACAGGTCGGCATAGGAACCCTCTTTTAGGAACTTGGTGCTGAAGCCGGCGTAGGGGCCGAAGAGCAGCTCCCGCTGTCCATCGATGTAGCGCGTGTCCAGGTGTGGCACCGACATCGGAGGCGCGCCCACTGCAGCCTTTCCATAGACCTTGGCCCGGTGCTGCTCAATGACCTCGCGGTTGGTGCAGCGCAGCCACTGCCCGCTGACTGGAAAGCCGCCAAAACCTGCGCCCTCCGGAATGCCGCTGCGCTCCAACAGCTTGAGTGCGCCCCCACCCGCACCGATGAACACGAATCGGGCCGTGACGGAGCGCCGCTCGCCGGTCTGTCGGTCCACGACGTCGGTGCGCCAGCCACCCTCCTCCTCGCGCTCGAAGTGCGTGACTTCGTGGTTGAGGTGCACAGCCACACCGTCTTGTGCATGCAGGCCGGCAATCAGGCTGCGGGTCAGTTGGCC
>CAYYHT010000039.1:0-20916 GCA_964471355.1 uncultured Enterobacteriaceae bacterium | reverse complement strand
CCATCGCGAACGCCGACTTGGTGTTGGCGGATCGCCTCGTGTCTCCCGAGATCCTGGCGACCGTGCAGTGCGAGCTTCGCATCGCCCGCAAGCTGAAGGGACGCTCCGAGTCCGCCCAGGCCGAGCTGCAGCAGTGGATGTTGGAAGGTTCGCGCAGCGGCAAGACCGTGGTACGCCTCAAGTGCGGCGACCCGTTTGTGTTGGGTCGCGGCGGCGAAGAGGTCGAGTGGTTGGCCGCGCGCGGAATCGTCACCACAGTGATTCCGGGCGTCACCAGCGCCTTCGCCGGACCGCTCGCCGGTGGCATCCCCGTGACCTCGCGCGGCCTGGCCGATCGAGTGCTCGTGATGACCGGACACGGCAAGGGCGGCAGTCGCCCCCGGCTTCCGGAATTTTCGGACGACACCACCCTGGTCCTGCTCATGGCCGTCTCGCGTCTCGACAGCCTGACAACGCAACTTCAGGAGCTGGGCTGGCCGACGGACTGGCCCGCAGCCATCGTCGAGAAGGCAAGTCGACCAGGACAGCGGGTCGTCACCGCCTCCCTCTCCCAGCTCGCAGCGACCGCATCCGCTGCGGGGGTCCTGGCTCCGGCCGCCGTCGTCATCGGCCGAACTGCTGCCATGGCCAACATGCAAATTTCGAGCACCAAAATCGAGGCCGTCGGCTAATCCTGCAACAGTGAAGCTCATCTGCAGGCGAGCACGCGGTGTTACGCGTCGCGCCTGGAGTTCACCTTGCCTACTGCCTTCATCACCGGCGCCAACCGCGGCATCGGACTTGAGTTCGCCCGACAGCTTCACGCACAGGGCTACACCGTCATCGGCACCGCCCGGCAGCCGGACCTCGCCGACGAACTGCAAGACGTCGCCAACGTCGAAGCATGCGACGTGGCGGACGATGCCAGCGTGGCCGCCATGGCCGAGCGACTCGGCGACCAACCCATCGATCTGCTGATCAACAACGCGGGCATCCTCGAGTACGACCGCTTGGAAAAGACCACGCCGGACAGCCTGCTCAGGCAGTTTCAGGTGAACGCCGTCGGGCCCTTCCGAGTGACCAAGGCACTCGCCGGCAATCTCAAGGCCGCCCCCAGTGCCAAGATCGCCATGGTGACCAGCCGCATGGGCTCCATTGCCGACAACACGTCTGGTGGCGCCTACGGCTACCGCGCCAGCAAGGCCGCGCTCAACATCATCGCGGTCAGCTTTGCACAAGACCTCGCCCCCATTCCGGTCGCCATCCTGCATCCGGGCATGGTCCAGACCGGCATGACCGGAGGGCGCGGAGACGTGACGGCCCAAGAAGCCGCCAGCAAATTGCTGGGCTTGATCGACAAGCTCGACGCCTCGAACAGCGGCACCTTCTGGCACCGGGACGGGCACGAGCTGCCATGGTGAGCTGGCTGCCAGCCGCCATCTGTGCGGTCGCCACTGGGGCGCTGCTGCTGGCCGAAAAGTGGGACCATTTCACGCTGCGGGCCGTCAGCAAGCCCATCGCAGCCCTCGCCTTCATCGTCAGCGCTTGGTCGCTGGGCGCCGTCTTTCACGGATTGGCCGGGCACATCTTGCTGGTCGGGCTGGTGCTCGGAGCCATCGGCGACGTGCTGCTCATTCCCGAGGACAACGGAGTCATCTTCAAGGCCGGCATCGCCAGCTTTGGCCTGTCCCATGTCGCCTACATCGCCGTGTTCCTCACGCTGGGCGCGAGCCCCCTGGGAATCGCCACCCTTCTGGTCGGGGTCCCGCTGGGCTGGCGCATCTGGGTCTGGCTGCGCGACACAGCCGGAAAGCTCCGACGAGCCGTTGCGGGCTACATCATCATCATCGTGCTGATGGTCGCGTCGGCCTGTGGCGCTCTGATCATCGAGCCCACAAACCCAGGTCGGCAAGTGCTGCTGGCCGCGGCGGTCATCTTCTTCCTCTCCGACCTGTGCGTCGCAAGGCAGCGCTTCTCGGTCAAGGACGTACGCAACCGCTATGTCGGCCTTCCGCTGTACTTCGGAGCGCAGTTGCTGTTCGGCCTGGGCATGAGTCTGACATGAAGCTCTGGGCCACCAGCGACCTGCACCTGGGCTACAAAGAGAACCGTGCTGCTCTGGCCGAGCTGCCTGCCTACCCCGATGACTGGCTGATCCTGGGTGGCGACATCGGCGAAAAGGCGACCCACCTCGAGTTCTGCTTCCGCGAGGTCGTCCCGCGCTTTGCCAAGGTGTTCTGGGTGCCCGGCAACCACGAGCTGTGGACGATGGGCGCCAAGGCCGGAGCCGGCGAAGAGCTGCGCGGCGACAATAAGTACCAGTTGCTCGTCGCCTTAGCGCGCCATCATGGCGTGCTCACCCCCGAAGACCCGTTCGAGACTTGGCCGGGTGATGGCCCGCCGACGGTCATTGCTCCCGCGTTCGTGGGCTATGACTACTCGTTCTCTCCCGACGGCATGACCGCCGAACAGGCGGTGAAGTGGGCCCGCGAGACCGGCATTCGCGCCCGGGACGAGGACATGGTGTTCCCCGATCCCTATGACAGCCGCCAGACGTGGTGCCACGCTCGAGTCGCCTACACCGAAGAGCGCCTGATGGATGTGCCCGACGGCACGCGCATCGTGCTGATCAACCACTGGCCTTTACGCAGGGACCTCGTTCGACTGTTCCGAATCCCGCGCTACGCGCCGTGGTGTGGGACCCGTCTGACCGAGAACTGGCACCGTCAGTTCAACTTCTCGGTGGTCGTCAGCGGACATCTGCACATGCGGGCCACCGATTGGCGCGACGGCGTGCGCTTCGAAGAGGTCTCCATCGGCTACCCTCGCCACTGGACTCAGGACAAAGGCATGGCTCACTACCTGCGCGAAATACTGCCGGGACCAACCGAGACCCCCCTGGGGTTGGAGGGACCAACATGGCACCGATAAGACCCATCCTCCTGCTCGCATTCATGGCCTGTTCGCCCACGGCATTGGCCGAAGACGACCCGGACATGTGGTTTGACGACACCCCCAAGCCGTTCAACCACGTCAAGATCAGCGAGCGCATCGCCAAGCCCGACAAGCAGGGACCGCTGCGCTGGCCCGCCGGCGCCGCACCCAGCCCCCCTGTGACCTGCAATATGCAGGTCTATGTGGGCCGCCATGGCGAGACGGTCGCAGTGCGCATCGAGCTGTGCCCCCCCGATTTCCGAGAGACTGCGCGGGCTCACCTGGCCGGCTGGAAGCACGAGGCCGTCCGGCTGGGCGGGGGCATCAAGCCTGTCTGGTACCCGGTCGACATCACGTTCAACTTCTCGCAGAATCCGCCACCGGCCGAGCGAGACCCATCCATGAAGGTGGCACCTGGCGAGGCCATCGTCGCCGAAGAGATGGTCAAGCGAAGCACCACCGTGACGCCGGGCTTTCCAAAGGGTGCTCGCGAAGCCGGCATCGTCGAGGCCATCTGCGAGGTGCGTGTGCACGCCGACTTGGCGGGAGACACCACCGACGTCGGCTTCGAGCGCTGCCACGAGCTGTTCCATGAAGAGGTGATCGGGGCCGTCGCGCAGTGGACGCACGAACCCATCGTCATGGGGCGGCAAGCCACGCCCTTCACCTACGTGACCACCCTCACCTTGCGAGACGCGGCCACAGAGTGAAAGACGTCGTCCTGGTCGGCGGCGGACACAGCCACGTACAAGTCCTCCGCAGTCACCTCATGAATCCGATCCCCGATGTTCGGCTGACGGTGGTCGTGGATCACCCGGTGTCGATCTACTCGGGCATGGTGCCTGGCTTTGTTGCCGGCCAATACTCATTGCACGAGCTGGAAATCGACGTGCGGCCGTTGGCCAAGCGAGCCGGAGCGCGCTTCATCCGGGCGGCCGCCACACGAATCGATGCCGCCAACAAGCGCATTGAGCTGACCGACCGCCCCGCGCTGACCTATGACATCGCCAGCATCAACATCGGCAGCACCGTCATCGGCACCGACCTGCCAGGCGTGAAGCAGTTCGCCTTTCCCACACGTCCGATCGCCGACATGTGTCGACGCCTCGATGCCTCGTTCCGCAACCCGCCCCGTACTCCGGGACCCGAGCCCTACCGAGTGACCGTTGTCGGCGCCGGAGCGGGGGGCGTCGAGCTCGCCTTCTGCCTGCGAGAGCGCCTGCTCGCGGCGGGCCACACCGGCATCGCAGTGACCCTGGTCGCCGGCGGGGACCGCCCCATGCCCACACGTCCGGCACGGCTGGGCGACCGCATCATCGCCGCCGCAAAGGAACGCGGCATTCGCTGGATGGGGGGCAGGAGGGTCGTCGAAGTACAGGCAGACGCCGCCGTACTCGATGATGGGCAGCGCATCGAGTCCGATCTGGTCATCTGGGTGGCCGGTGCCACGGGCAAGTCTCTGTTCACCGATTCGGAGCTGCCCACCGACGACCAGGGCTTTGTCTGGGTCGACGACACGCTGCAAGTCGAGACCGCCACCGACCTGTTCGCCGCCGGAGACTGCGCGGTGCTGCGCTCGTGGCCACTGATCCCCAAGGCCGGGGTGTACGCGGTCCGGCAGGGTCCGGTACTCGGCGAGAACCTGCGTCGACGAGCCGCACAGCAGAGTTTACAGCCCTACAGCCCGCAATCCGACTTCTTTACCATCCTCAATCTCGGAGACGGCACCGCCATCGGCGCGAAGTGGGGCATGGCCGCAGAAGGCGCCTGGATGATGCAGTGGAAGGACCGCATCGACCGCGCCTTCATGGACAAGTTCCAAGTCCTCGACCTGCATGGCCAGGCGATCGACGCCTTTTCTGCCAGCATGCCAAACATGGCCGAGATGACCATGGTCTGCGGAGGCTGCGCTGCCAAGGTCGCCGATACGCCACTGCGCCGCGCACTGGCCAGGCTTCCTCCTACACCGGACGATGACACCGTCACCATGGGGCTTTCTTCTGCAGACGACGCCGTGGCAGTCCGGCGTGGAGACGTCGAGATCGTACAGAACATCGATGCGTTCACCGCGTTCACCGATGACCCATGGCTGGTGGGCCGGGTTGGCTCCTTGAACGCCATGTCAGACCTGTACGCGACCGGCGTTCAGCCCCGCTACGCCCTGGCCATCGTCACCATTCCCGAAGACGAGCAGAACAAGGAAGAGACGCTATTCCAGGTGTTGTCGGGGGTTCGGCAAGAGCTCGACGCCGAGGGAATCACGCTGCTGGGCGGCCACACGACGGTCGGCGAGGCACTGATGGTCGGGCTGTCGGTGACGGGCTTTGCCAAAGGCCCGCTGTGGCGGAATGACGGCTTGAAGCCTGGCCACAAGCTCGTGCTCAGTCGCGCGCTCGGCACTGGGGTGCTGTGGCATGCGGACATGGCCGGACGCGCCCGTGGACCGTGGATGCAGCAAGTGGTCGCCTCGATGCTGCGCGGAAACGCCCGAGCCTTTCGCGCCATTCGCGACTGCAATCCCTCTGGCGTGACCGACATCACGGGCTTTGGCTTTGCCGGGCATGCCAGCGAGATGCTGCGCGGCTCGGTCATGGGTGCTCGCATCGATCTGGCCAGTGTGCCCGCTCTGCCCGGTGCGCTCGAGCTGCTAGCCACCGGAGAACGAAGCACCTTTCACGACCAGAATCGCGAGGCGCTGAAGGCGCTGCGTGTGCCGCCAAATGTCGACCTCATCCGCCTTGAGTTGCTCTTTGACCCGCAGACCGCCGGCGGCCTGCTCATCGGAATCGCCCCCGACCAAGCCGAGCAACTCGTCGCAGCCCTTCACGAGGCCGGTGATATTCACGCAGCGGTCATCGGCGAGGTGACGCTGCCCGATCCGCATGGAGCCTTGTTCGATCTCACATAGAGCGGGTATGGTGCCTCAACTGGAGTTCCCATGCGGCCCCTTCTTGCCCTCACTCTGTGCTTGTTGTCATCCACGGCCATCGCCGTGCCCATGCAGTTCGACCACCAAGGTCGCATTCACGACACCGTCGGCGTGCCCCTGGACGGACTGCAGATCATCACTTTCCAGCTGTACAACACGTCTGCCGGCGGCACGAGCTTCTGGGACGAGACCATCAGCCTGACCTTTGACAACGGCTACTTCCACACCCGCCTCGGCGACAGCGACGCCATCGACATCTCCCCCAGCGACGGCGACGACATCTGGCTCGGCATCACGGTCGATACGGGAACCGAGCTGCCTCGCATCAAGTTGAGCAGCGTGCCCTTTGCCATGGTCGCCAACCACGTCGAGGGGTCGGTCGACGCCACCAGTGTCGTGGTCAACGGCACCACGGTCATCGAG
Source organism: uncultured Enterobacteriaceae bacterium (assembly GCA_964471355.1). GTDB lineage: Bacteria > Myxococcota_A > UBA796 > UBA796 > CAYYHT01. The sequence continues at coordinate 14,651 of CAYYHT010000039.1, read as the reverse complement.
ACCGACGGCACGATCGACTACAGCCACATCACCAACGCCCCCAGCGACCCGTTCGCCGCCCTCGGCTGTTCCGACGGCGATGTGCTCGGCTATGTCGGCAGTGCATGGGCGTGTGTCGCCGAAGACTCCCACAGTCACGCGCACACCCACCCAATCATCGCCAGTGCCCCAGCCAGCTGTGGCAGCGCAGAAGCGGGACAGGTCTCGTTTGATGCCGCGACCAGCAGCTTGTCCTTCTGTGACGGCACCGACTGGCAGCCGCTGTCGGTCGGCAGCGGCGATGGCAGTTCTGCGGCAAGCCCAGGACGCAGCTGCAACGCCATTCTGCGCGCTGGCGAGTCGACTGGCAGCGGCAAGTACTTCATCGACCCGAACGGCGGCAACAGCTCCGACGCATTTGAGGCCTGGTGCGACATGGACACCGACGGTGGTGGCTGGACGCTTGTGGCTTATGCGGGCACCATCAGCGGCAGCAAGACGGCCACCGTCGGGCCTGCACACATGATGCTCTTCGACGAGTTCGGCACCTATGATGCCGACGCTACGACGAGCGGCACTGCATTTTCCCGGCTCAACATGGTCGAGGACATCTTTGGCGACGCCGGTTCGTTCATGGCGGTCCGAACGAGCGTTCCCGACAACATCCTCATCTGGCCCGTGGCCCACGCCGCCGACTGGCGCATCAACAAGCGCCTGCCCGACATCACCTGGATGCGCATGACCAACAATGCCGGAGTCCAGTGGTACAACCGCGGCGAGAACATCACCGTGTCGTACCAGGGTCCTGCGCCGAAATACACCGGGTACAACTGGAATGTCGCCCCGAACGAGAACTGCGACAGCTGCGGAAATGCATTCGACACCGGCCTGAACCACCGCAGTCTTCTGTATTGGGAACAGGGCGAGAGTGGCTACCAGGCCACCCAGTGGTTCCACGGCACGCCGATGTCGCTGACCGACAGCACCGCCCCGAGCAATCTGGTCCAAGACATCGCCTTCTATTACCGCGAATAGCGGTCCTAGTTCGTCGGGCGAACGCCCAAGATCGTCTTGCCCAGTGCCGATTCAATCAACCAGACCGCGAGCTTTCCGGTCTGGTTTCGCACGTCCAGTGTCGGGTTCAGCTCGACAATCTCCATGCCCACAACCTTGCCGGTTGAAGCCGCCGCCTCGCAGACCAGATGCGACTCGCGCAAGGTCAGGCCGCCAGGCACCGGAGTACCGACTCCAGGTGCATCGAGCGGGTCGACGCCGTCCAAGTCGAACGAGACGTGCAGGCCGACCGTGTGGGCACTGACGCGCTCGATGGCTTCGCGCACGCACACTGCCACACCGCGATTATCCAGCTCGGACATGGGATAGACGCCGACGCCGGTCTGGCGAACCAGCGGGACCTCGCTGGGGTCGACGTCGCGCACACCGATGATGGCCACGTCCTCGGGCCTCAGAGCGGGGGTGTCGCCAGCTAGCGCGACCAGCTCGGCGGGTCCGTGGCCGAGCAAGACTGCCAGGGGCATGCCGTGGATGTTGCCGCTGGTGGTCGTCTCGGGAGTGTTCATGTCGGTGTGGGCGTCGACCCAGACCACACCCAGGCGCTCGCCGCGGCGCTTGTAATAGCGAGACATGCCCGAGATGGTGCCGATGGCTTGGGCGTGATCGCCGCCCAGCACCAACGGAAAGTGTCCAGCCTCGCAGCCGGCTTCGACGTGGTCGGCCAGCCGCGAGCAGATGTCGATGATGGTCGACAGGTAGCGAGCGTTGGGGTCGCCTTCGAGCACGGACTCTTGGGCGACGCCGAAGCTGTCATTGCTGCCCAATGTGTAGCCGAGCTTGGCCAGCCGCCCGACAAGACCAGCAACGTGAATGGCTGAAGGGCCCATGTCGGTGCCACGGCGGCCCGCGCCCAGATCGAGGTGCACATTCGAGATGGCGACTTTCATGACGTTCCCCAGAGTCGTTGTTTGATGGCGTCCCGCAGACGTCCAGGACGAGGGTCAATGCGCGTCCAGCCGCCAAGGCCGTCTTCGACAGCCGCGGCAGCAGCAATGGTGCGGTGGTCATCGCCACGGCGTCCCACAAGCTGAACGCTGGTCGGCAAGCCACGATGATCGAAGCCGGAGGGAACCACGGTAGCGGGGAACTCGAGCACGTTGAACAGCTGCACAAAGGTCGCTGCAAACGGTCTGAGCAGCAGTTCGCGATGGACCGGAGCGGTCACCGGAAATGTGGGGGTCAACAGCACGCCATCGTCACCCATGATCTGTTCGAGCTCGGCGCGGGCGGTCAGCCCTTGCTGCACCAGCGCATCTTGCTGCCCCGGAAGTTTGTCGAGCAGGTCGGCCAGCATGCCGATCACCAGAGCGGGTGAGCTGATGTCTCCGCGTCGCATGAGCATCTTGGCCAGCTCGGCCGGGTAGGAAAACGGCTGCCCGCAGGCCAGGACCTCGGCATAGGACTCGTCATTTCCGTCGGCCAGCATGGCTGCCCAGATCTCGAATGCAGCTGTCAGATGAGGACTGCGAAGGGGGCGGATCTGGGCTCCCCGCTCTTCTAGCGCCTTGGCAGCGCGCCACACGCCCGCCTTGACGTCACTCGACACCCAGGCTCGGCCATTGCCATCGGCGACATGAACCACCAAATCCTCGATGCGGACTGTCGAGGGGTCCCCGAGCAAGCGCGCATCGGTGGACGGACAGCGACCGTCTGGGCCGGCCATGATCTTGACCAAGGGCATCAGATCAGCGACCCGCCGCGCAATGGGTCCGACGGTGTGGTACCGACCACAGAGTGCGCCGCTTGGCGCGTGCACACCGGTGTTGGGGATGGTGCCGCCGGTGGGTTTGTGTCCCACGGTGCCGCAACAGGCAGAGGGGATGCGAATCGAGCCACCGATGTCGGCGCCGAGCCCAAAGGGCACTCCACCGGCGCTGACGATGGCCGCCTCGCCGCCGCTGCTGCCACCGGGGGTTCGCGCGCTGTCCCACGGGTTGTTGGTCCAGCCATAGATGGGGTTGTAGGTCTCCATCCAGATGCCGCCGTCGGGGACATTTCCCATGCCCAAGACGATGCAACCCGCCGCCCGCAGCCGAGCTACGGCGGTCGCGTCCTCGGTCGCCACCTTGTTGCGCTGCCGACTCAGGCCAGCGGTGTGCGGCATGCCTTGAACACCGACGAATTCCTTGACCGAACAGGGCACCCCGATCAAATCGGGAAGATCGTCAGGCGCTTCGGATCCAATTCGCTGATCGGCAGCTACGGCCTCGGTTCTCGCCGCATCGAAGCGCGTCGCGATCATTGCATTAATCGCCGGATTTACCGCTTCAATCCTCGCGATATGGGCATCGACGACCTCGACAGCCGACACTTCACGCGAGCGGATCCGCTTCGCAATCTCGCAAACGCCGACGTCCAGAAGGTCCATGGAGATGCCTCTAACCGTGGCCTGTTGAAGTGCCGTTTGCTGGCTTTTCGTGACATGGTCAAACAACCGGGATCGAAGCCGGGGTGCAGGCGGGTTTCGGGCGCCAGCCCCCCTTTATCGGGCCTGTCACAATCAAATCGACGCTGGGTTTTTGGCGTCTAGATCTACAGCGGCGGACTCCCACGCCGACTGTCAGGAAGGGGGCCAAATGTCCAACACGAACCGACTCGCAGCCATGACCAGATTGATTCCGCGAATCGTCCGACCCGGCACAGCGCCGTCCGTCGAGCTCGTTCCCGGGCATCTGGAGATCATTCTGGTGCTCGAAGGCACTGCCGGAACGCGTCCAGTCACCTACGAAGACCTCGAGCGGTGGGATGCCACCATCGAAGAACTCGTGCCGGTTGCACGCGAGAACCTGCGTCGCCGAACGGGCTCGGACGGCTGGTTCCCGGTCAAGAGCGCCCCTGGCCTGATGATCTATGAAGCGAGCGATGGCGAAGCCGCAAGCCGCATGCTGCTCATCGACCACCTTCTGCAGCCCACCCCGATCGGCGGCGTCATTGTCGCTGTGCCCGGAGAGGGACAGCTCATGGCGGTCAGCCTCGACGAGATGGATGCACTCGAGAGCCTGCGTGTGTTGGCCAGCGCATCGGAGGTCGTCGCCAAGAACGAGGGCGTTCCTCTGTCCGACCAGCTGTTCTGGTGGGACGGAAGCGGTTGGCATCTGCTGGCCGTCGAGCGCGACAACAACGAGATCCGCGTGCATCCGTCCTCGGGCTTTTTGACCATGCTCGAGCGCTTGGCATCGATGAACTACTACGCCGTGGCCGCCGAAGCGTAGCGACGCCCAGGCCTAGGCCAGCTCTGGCCTAGCGCCCGCAATGTTCGCCCAGCAAGCTTCAGTGGTGCGTGCCTTGACTGCCCCCATGATCATCGTGAACGCGGGTGGCGGCATGGCCTTTTCAAGCACGGCCACGTAGGCCAAGGCGTCGGCGTCCGTTTGTCGCTGCATGATCCACGGCACCAAGACCGGCATCTCTTCACGGGGGATGACGGCAATGATGGCGCCTACAATGGCGCCTTGCTCTGGCGGCGTGAACAGCTCTTCGGTGAGCGGCCACAGCAGGCGCTCCTCTTTGGCCATGTGCTGATCGATGATAGCGCCCTCGATGGCGATGCTGCGCTTGAGCTCGATCAAGTCAGCCTGGGTCCCACCGGCAGCACAGCGATCGACACAGGCGTCGAGTGCATCGAGACGGGCGCCCTCATCGTCATGGTCCATTGAGAACGGCTTGGTGATGGGACCGGCCTTGGCTTCGAGGGCCGGAAAATACCCGGCGTCTTCCCCGTGCACATGGCCGCGAATCAGCCTGGTCAGCATCTTGACCGGCTCGACAATGGCTGATGCCTGACCCGGGGTGGTGTAGCCGGAGACCGCGTCATCGAGGAGCGCGTATTCAGCGCGAATTGCGTCGTGGATGAAGCGCAGCGCGCGAATGGGACCGTGAGCCATGGTCACTCCTTTGAGGGTGCATACTTTGGCACACAGTTAGGGCGACGCGATGTTTCGAATGATCCCGGACCTGATCGGCACCATCACAGGGGCACTTCCCCTGTGGGCGCTGGTGATCCTGGGCACTGGCCTCGCAATAGTGCTGGTGCCGTCTTGGTTTCACGGGGTGCGCGGCAAACAGATCAAGACGCGTCTGCGCTGGCTGGGACGGTCGAATAGCGACGCAGAGCGCGACCGGTGGGAACGAGAGGCCTTCGAGCTTGCCGCGGGCATTCCGCGGCGACTCGTGACCCTCGCCGAAGAGGCCCACAAGCTCAACCAGTTCACCTTGTATCGACGGGCCATGGTCATGCTCGAAGAGGACGGGACCTACGAGCTCGACCTCATTCGCCTGCGCGAGCTGACGGCGGTCAAGCGGCCTCGGTACCGGCACCCACTCGAAGCGACGGTCGCCATTGAGCAGCTGGTGAAAGAGGGCATGCGCCAAGAGGCCCTGACCCGAGTGTCCGAGGCACGGGAGCACTTCCCCGACGACAGCGACCTCGCCGCTCTACAAAGCACATTGGCAGAGGACAACTCCCCGGCATAAAGCCGGCCCGGTTCAACACACCGGGAGCGTGGATGTCCACCGAAGCGAAGGTCGCAGAGATTGAAGGACCGACACTGTTCGGTCACCCCAGCGGGCTCTTCCTGCTGTTCTTTGCAGAGATGTGGGAGCGATTCTCGTACTACGGCATGCGCGCCCTGCTGATCTTCTACATGATCAAAGGCTTTTTGGCCTACGGCGACAACGAGGCCTACAAGGTCTACGGCGCCTACGTCGGCTTGGTCTACATGACTCCCTTCTTTGGCGGCCTGCTCGCCGACAAGATGCTCGGTGCCAAGCGTGCGGTCATCTTGGGCGGCCTGTTCATGGCGGCCGGCCACTTGATGATGACGGTCGAGGACCAGTACTTCTTCTTTGCAGCCCTAGCGCTGCTGATCGTCGGGAACGGTTTCTTCAAGCCGAACATCTCGACCATCGTCGGCTCGCTCTATCCCGACGGTCACCCCGGCCGTGACGGCGGCTTCACCATCTTCTACATGGGCATCAACCTCGGCGCGGCCATGTCCCCGCTGCTCTGCGGCTACGTGGGCGAGACCTACGGCTGGCACTACGGTTTCGGTCTGGCCACCATCGGCATGCTGTTCGGCCTGGCCGTCTTCATGATCCCCGGCTTCATCGGCCAGAGCCTGACCGCCATGTGCGCACTGTGCACCATGGCCGCGCTGGGTCTCGGGTTCATGGACATCATCCCCGAGTCCGCGTTGGTCCCGATGAACTTGGCCATCCTGGTCCTGCTCATTGTGGCCGGCATTGCCGGATTTGCAGAGCTCAAGCGCGAAGAGAAAGGTCTGCCCCCTCTTTCTCCCGAGTTCCCCAAGTACTCCCGCTACAGCGCCATGGTCATCATCGGAGGCGGCTCACTGACCACCGCCGCCATCATGTTCGGCGTGCAAGAGAGCAACTTGGTCGTCCAGAGTGTCGTCGGGTTTGTGTCGCTGGCACTGACGGCCGCAGGCATCGCCGGTAGCGCCGCGCTGATGAAGGGTGGGTTGCCCAAGGGAGCCGGCCTCGCCCCGGACCCCGATCTGCTGCACACCCCGGTCGCCGGTCCTCTGACGCGCGAGCACCTCACCTATTTGGGCGCTGCCTCCGTCGTGCCCATGGTCGCCCTGCTGGTGTTCAGCAACCGCACGGTCAAGGTCATTCCGGACGAGTTCCTCAAGGGCCTCGCTGACTCCAGCAGCGCCATCGTGCGCCTTTCGGGCACCTTGCTCGGCGAAATGAGCACCCCCACGGGACTCATCCTCACCATCACGGGTGTCATCGCACTCGTCTTCTTGATGCGCGAGTCCTTCCGCAGCCCCAAGATCGAGCGAGAGCGGCTGTGGGTCGTGGTGTCGCTGATGTTCTTCTCGATGATGTTCTGGGCCTTCTTTGAGCAGGCCGGCTCGTCGATGAACAACTTCACAGACCGCAACGTGGACCGCGTGGCCGAAGAACAGGTCATCGCCAGCGCCGACGTTGGAACCACCATCAACCTAGACTTGAACCAAGAACAGCTCGGCATGGTCAACGCCGACCCGGGATTCGCCGCGGTCGTCAACGGCGCCCTGCAGCGCCAGGTAGCCAAGCGCAGCTGTCTGGGCCTCGACGGTGAGTTCGCCGAAGCCACGGACGATGCCTCCGCCCACTGCTCGCTGAGCTCGGACGAGATCGCCGCGAAACTCGCCGCAATGACCGCCAAGGAGCGCGAGGCCTTTACGCCCGAGCCCTACATCTTCGCCGCTGGCGAGGCCCTCAACTTGACCGCCCTCGACGCCGTACGTGAGGGCAAGATGGGCAAGGGCGTCGCGTGGCAAATTGTCGAAGGCAACGTCGGAATGGGCGTCAACGGCGCCGAAGTGCGCGCCAGCATGTTCCAGTCCGCCAACGCCATCTTCATCGTCATCTTTGGCCTCGTCTTCACCGCTATGTGGACCGAGATGGCGCGCCGCAACATCGAGCCGTCAACACCTGTGAAGTTCGCATTCGGGCTGTTCCTGCTCGGACTTGGCTTCGTGGCTCTGTGGTACAGCGCCGGCAACCCGGACTCCCGCGGCATGGTCAACGCCAACTGGCTGCTGCTCGCCTATTTGCTGCACACACTCGGCGAGCTCTGCCTGTCTCCGGTTGGCCTGTCCATGGTCACCAAGCTCACGCCCAAGCGCGTTGTCAGCACCGCCATGGGCGCATGGTTCCTGGCCACCGCCTTCTCGGGCTTCCTGGCCGCCATCATTGCCACCTTCACAGGTGTCAGCCACGGCGGAGAAGGCCCGCAGATCATCCCTGTGCCCTCCGAGACCGTGCACGTCTATGGCGACGTGTTCGGCATCATTGCTTGGACCACACTGGGCTGTGCAGCCTTCTGCCTTGCATGCGCTCCAATCTTCCTGCGCTGGATGCATGTCGGCGAAGATGTCGAGGGCGAGCCCCAAGACCCTGCAACCGGCGGCAAGGCGGCGGCAGACACCTCTGCCTGATTCGGCGGTTCGAATAGCCAGACCGGACCATCGTCCCACTGTTGCGCGCCGGCCTCAGGCATGTGACAATCGTGTGACGGGAGCCCTGATCTGCTAGGCGAAATCGACCTCGTTCTTCTTCGAAATCTGGCCATCGCCCTCTTCATCGGCGCGCTGGTCGGGGTAGAGCGCGAAGTTCGCCAAGAAGACGACATGTACACATGGGGTGGGCTGCGCACGTTCATCCTCATCGCGATGACCGGCGCCATCTGCGCCTGGCTGTCCCTCGAGTTCAACGCCATCGCGCTGTTCGTGGCCGGCGCATTGGGGGTCTGCGGACTGCTGATCTCGAGCTACTTCGTCACCAACCGCAAGAAGCGCGACTCGACCGGGCTGACCACAGAGTTCTCGGCCATCATCGTGTACTTGCTGGGTGGAGCGGCTGCGGGCGGTCACCCCGAGACCGCCGTCATCTTGGCGATCTGTACCTCGGCGGTGCTGACCTTCAAGCAGTCCCTGCACAAACTCACCGACCAAATCGACCAAGAAGACCTGTCGGCCGGCCTCAAGCTGCTGTTTGCCACGTTCATTGTGCTGCCACTCATCCCCGACACCACCGTCGACCCCTGGGGCGCCATCAACCCGTACAAGTTGTGGTGGGTGGTCATCTTGGTCTCTGGACTCTCGCTCGTTGGCTACGGCGCTGTGCGCTCCCTCGGCGAGAGCCGAGGCTTGGCACTGACCGGCCTGTTCGGGGGCTTGGTCTCCTCGACCGCAGCCACGCTCTCCTTCTCTCGACAGAGCAAGGACGGCACCGGTGGGCCCAACGCACTGGCGATGGGCATCCTGCTGGCCTGGGGAGTGATGTTCATCCGCGTCATGGTGCTGGTGGCGGTGCTGAACATCGCGCTGCTGCCGCGCATCGCACCGGCCATGGTGGCCATGGCAGTCTGCTGCGTGCTGACCACCGGCTGGTTCTGGCGCGAGACCCAAAAGACCCAAGAGGTCGAAGGCAAGGCCGACGTCGACCTGCGCAATCCATTTGCACTGACCGAGGCCATCAAGTTCGCCCTGTTCCTGGCTGCCGTCCTGCTCGCGGTCGAGATCAGTCGGACCCAAGTCTCCGAGGAATGGCTCTACGTCATCGCCGCTCTCGCCGGGTCCACCGACGCAGATGCGGTGGCCCTGTCCATGGCCCAGGCTGACCTGACCGCCATCGTTGCCGTGCGGGCCATCGTCATCGCCGCTGTGGCCAATACCCTGCTCAAAGCGGGCATGGTGGCCGCGCTGGGCACGCCAGCCCTGGCAAAACGCGTCGGCATTGCCACCGCAGTCGTCGTGACGGGCGGCGTGTTGGCCGTCATCGTTCCCGGCATGCTCAATCCACTGCCAAGCGCCGGCGTAGACAACGTCGAGACGGTCTCGGTCGGAGGCTTGATTCCCTAAGACCCCGGGACTACAGGTCGCGCAGGACCTGCTCGAGTCGGTCTTTGAGCTCTTCGAGGTCGCCTCGCACCCGGCGTCTGTCCCGGGCCAGCTTGTCGAGATCGAGCGGCGGGTCGCCTTCGAGCCGGAACACAACCATGTCCAGATCTCGCAGCAAGTCGTCGAGAGTCATTTTGACTGCCATTGGCACGCTCACATGACCCTCCTCTGACCGGCCCATCTAGTCGAGGATCTCAGGCAGATCCACCTGTCTACGAACACCACACGATCCTCAGTGGATCGTGTTGCAGACACTACATGGATCGGGCGTGGATCCCCATTGCAGCTTCGATCTGCGCCGTCGTCCGATCTGTGGATAAGTGGGGATAAGAAATAATTGAAGAAGGTCCATAAAGACGCTCCCCCGGATCGCAGGCCCATCGTGGCTTGTCGAATTTGAGGACGAGGCCCAAACCCAAGATGTTGTGCCTTGCCCTGCCTTTGGGCCACTAGATATTGTGTCTGGGCGCCACCCGGTGCACCCCTGTTTCCCCGTTCGTCGCCCCTTCCTGGTCCGCCAAACGGGTGAAACGCTGCCGTCCCTGTCCAAACGGCAACCCCCAAATCGTCAACCCGCGTTTCATACCCACCCCACTAAAATTCGAGAAACCCCCATGAAGGTGTCGCGCCGCTTTACCGTCGGCCTGGAGTCTCCGTACTCTGGCCTCGACTTCGTCCCCCGTCGTTCCGAAATCCGCAATCCAGACGGCACAGTCGTCTTCGAGGCGGATGATGTCATGGTGCCCTCTGGCTGGAGCCAGGTTGCCACCGACATTCTCGCGCAGAAGTATTTCCGCCGAGCGAACGTCCCTGCTGTCACCCGCTCCGTAAAAGAGAAGGGCGTCCCGAAGTGGCTGCAGCGCAAGGTTCCGGACGAGAAGGCCATGAGTGCCCTGGCCCACGACCGACAGTTCGGCGGAGAGCGCGACAGTCGCCAGATCTTCGACCGCCTGATTGGCTGCTGGACCTACTGGGGCTGGAAAGAAGGCATCTTCAACAAAGAAGAAGACGCCAAGGTCTTCTACGACGAGCTCCGCTTCATGATGGCGCGCCAGATGTGCGCTCCGAACTCTCCGCAGTGGTTCAACACTGGCCTGCACTGGGCCTATGGCATCGACGGTCCCGCACAGGGCCACAAGTACGTCGACAACCTCACCGGCGAGCTGCACGCGTCGACCTCGGCCTACGAGCGTCCGCAGCCCCACGCTTGCTTCATCCAGAGCATCAGCGATGACCTCGTCCAAGACGGCGGCATCATGGACCTGTGGCTGCGCGAAGCCCGGCTGTTCAAGTACGGCTCGGGAACCGGCACCAACTTCTCGAGCATCCGCGGCGAGGGCGAGCCCCTGTCCGGTGGCGGCCGTTCCTCGGGCCTCATGAGCTTCCTCAAGATCGGCGACAAGGCGGCTGGAGCCATCAAGTCCGGCGGCACCACCCGCCGCGCTGCCAAGATGGTCAGCCTCGACCTCGATCACCCCGACATCGAGGCCTTCGTCAACTGGAAGGTCGACGAAGAACAGAAGGTCGCCAGCCTCGTCACGGGCAGCAAGCTCAACGAGAAGCACCTCAACGCCATCATCGACGCGTGCAACGGCGCAGACCTGCAGGGCGAAGACAGGTTCGACCCCAAGCTGAACAAGGGTCTGGCTGTCGCTGTCGCCGCTGCGCAGCGCTCCTTCATCTCCGACAACTACGTGTGGCGCGCTGTGCAGTACGCACGCCAGGGCTACACCCGCATCGACTTTGCGACCTACGACACGGACTGGCAGGGCGAGGCCTACCAAACTGTGTCGGGTCAGAACTCGAACAACTCGGTCCGCATCCCCAACCGCTTCATGGACGCCGTGCTGCGCGACGAGGGCTGGAACCTCAAGCGCCGCACCGACGGCTCGGTCCACAAGACCTTGCGTGCCGCCAACTTGTGGGAAGACATCGCGTACTCGGCTTGGGCCTGCGCCGACCCGGGCGTGCAGTTCGACACCACCATCAATGAATGGCACACCTGCAAGAACGACGGTCGCATCAACGCCAGCAACCCGTGCTCCGAGTACATGTTCCTCGACGACACGGCCTGCAACCTGGCTTCGTTGAACCTCAACACGTTCTACGACACCGAGAAGCAGCACTTCGCCATCGACGACTTCGTGTACGGAATCCACCTGTGGACAACTGTGCTGGAGATCTCGGTCGCCATGGCCCAGTTCCCCTCCGAGGCCATTGCGCGACGCTCCTACGAGTACCGCACCCTCGGCTTGGGCTTCGCCAACATCGGCGCCATGCTCATGCGCATGGGCATTCCCTACGACAGCCCGCAGGGCCGCGCCATCGCTGGCTGCATCAGCTCCATCCTCTCGGGTGAGGCCTACGCTCAGTCCGCTCGCTTGGCCGAACAGAAGGGCGCCTTCGTGCGCTTCGAGGCCAACAAAGAGCCCATGCTCGCCGTCATTCGCAACCACCGCCGCGCCGCCTATGACGTGCCGACCAGCGAGTACGAGGGCCTCACCGTCCGCCCCATCGCCATTGACGAGCACTTCGCTCCCGCCGAGATGCTGGCAGCCGCCCGCAAGGGCTGGGACGATGCGCTGGCTCTGGGCGAGAAGTTCGGATTCCGCAACGCCCAGACCACCGTCATTGCCCCCACGGGCACCATCGGTCTGGTCATGGACTGCGACACCACCGGCGTCGAGCCTGACTTCGCCCTGGTGAAGTTCAAGAAGCTCGCTGGCGGCGGCTACTTCAAGATCATCAACCAGTCCGTGCCACCCGCGCTGCGCACGCTGGGCTACGGCGCCGACCAAGTCGACGACATCATCCGGCACGCGACCGGTGCCGGCACCCTCAAGGGCGCCCCGGCCATCAACCACGAGACCTTGCGCGCCAAGGGCTTCGACGACGCCACCCTCGAGAAGATCGAGTCCCAGCTCGCCACCGCCTTTGACATCAAGTTCGTGTTCAACCGGTTCACGCTCAGCAACGACTTCTGCCAGGACGTGCTGGGGCTGACCACCGAGCAGCTCGCGGATGCCTCCCTGAACATCCTCGAAGCCATTGGCTTCAGCCTGAACCAGATTGCGCGGGCCAACGCCTATGCAACGGGCACGATGACCATCGAGGGTGCACCCCACATCAAGGACGAGCACCTGCCCATCTTCGACTGCGCCAACAAGTGCGGACGGACCGGCAAGCGCTACATCGCTCCCGATGCTCACATCCGCATGATGGCTGCATGCCAGCCCTTCATCAGCGGTGCCATCAGCAAGACCATCAACATGCCGAACGACGCGACGGTCGAGCAGGTCAAGGAAGCCTACATGCTGTCCTGGCGCCTGGGCATCAAGGCCAACGCCCTGTACCGGGACGGCTCCAAGCTCTCGCAGCCCCTGTCCACGCTCATGGCCACCGACCTGTTTGCTTCAGTGGACGACGTCGCTGCCGAGCCGCTGGCCGCGCAGAACATCCCCGCCCAGGCCGTTCAGGTCGCCGAGCGCCTCGTCATTCGCTACCTGGCCAAGCGTCGCCGGCTGCCGGACCGCCGCAAGGGCTACACCCAGAAGGCGGTCGTCGCCGGACACAAGGTGTTCCTGCGGACCGGCGAGTACACCGACGGCACGCTCGGCGAGATCTTCGTCGACATGCACAAAGAGGGCGCTGCCTTCCGCAGCCTGATGAACAGCTTCGCGATTGCCATCTCGATCGGCCTGCAGCACGGCGTGCCGCTCGAGAAGTTCGCCGACCAGTTCTTGTTCACTCGCTTCGAGCCGAACGGCATGGTGCAGGGCAACGACCGCATCATGATGGCCACGTCGGTCATCGACTACATCTTCCGTGAGCTGTCCATCACCTACCTGGGTCGCGACGACCTGGCGCATGTGAGCGAAGAGGACCTGCGTCACGACACGCTCAAAGAAGAGCCCAAGTGGCACGAAGAGCAGACCGTCTCGCTGGCAGGCAGTGTGGCTGCCGCTCCAGTGGCCGCCCCGGTGGCCCACACCGAGCCCGCTGACGACCAAGTCGGCCCGCCGGTGATGGTGGTCCGCGACCTCAAGCGCTCGACCCGCGTTCAGGCCATTCTCGACGCCAAGGCCCAAGGCTACGTCGGGGACAGCTGCGAAGAATGTGGCGCCATGACCATGGTGCGCAACGGTTCGTGCACCAAATGCGTCAGCTGCGGCTCAACAAGCGGCTGCAGCTAAGTCGCACAGTACTCATCTCACAGGCCCGTTCGGCACCTCACGCCGAGCGGGTCTTTTTCTTTGTGATCTAGGCGAGATCTTTCACGTATGAAGAGTGAAGGAAACGAGCCGTCAGACCACTTACGGCTGCCACCCCCACGCATGCACACGCATTCGGAGCTGCCCAATGTCCAGAAGTCTCATCGTTGTTCTCGCACTCGCCTCTGGATGCGGAGGTGGCGGGCCTTCGGGTCTTGTGCGCACCGACGTGCTCGCTGAGGGGGACGCCAACTGCGCGCTCGGCGGCGTGGCCATCTTCTCAGGACTCGACGAGGACGGCAACGGCGAGCTCGACGACGCCGAAGCGGGCTCGGCGGACTACGTCTGCAACGGCTCGGTGGCGGAAGACGGCACGGACGGAACCGACGGAACCGATGGAACAGACGGCGCCGATGGCGCAGGCACGGTCACTGTGGCTGCCGACACGACTTGGTCCGCCGATACGACCCTCGACGCCATCACCGTGGTCCCCGTCGGCGTAACCCTGACCATTGCGTCGGGCGTGACCATCGACCTGCTGCCAGGCAGTGGCCTGTACGTGCAAGGCACACTCATCCTCGAAGGTGACGCCTCGACTCCGGGAGTCATGTTCCAGTCTGCCATCGGCCTGCCCGCGGGCGCCGGCGTCTACCTCTCCGGAACCGCGGACGACTCCAAGATCGACTACGCCAGCTTTGTTCAGGTCAACGTCGCCCTGTATGACGATGCCGTGCCGTCGGTGACCGACGCGACCTTCGACGACGCCAACCTCGCCGTCTACAGCCGAAGCACCGGCTTTGCCATCAGCAACAGCGACTTCAGCCAGACCACCACAAACTTGTCGTCGATCTACGTCGCCGAGGTTCCCGCCGTCACAGTGACGGACTCCACGTTCACCGGCGGTACCCAGGGCGTGCTCTACGAGCCGCTGCTCGACGACGCCACGCTCGCCGTCTCGGGTTCGTCCTTTGAC
>CAYYHT010000038.1:0-20972 GCA_964471355.1 uncultured Enterobacteriaceae bacterium | reverse complement strand
CCGCAGGCGGCGGCCAAAGTCAGCGTCTTCCCTCCTCACTCCAGTCGCTGCGCTCCCTACGTTCGTCAGTCCAGACGCTGACGGCCGCCTGGCTGGCCCTCGACCCTGCGGGTCGATTTGTCGGGCCGCAGGCGGCGGCCAAAGTCAGCGTCTTCCCTCCTCACTCCAGTCGCTGCGCTCGCTGCGCTCGGCGCCTGTGAACGGGCGTCCCTCGCGGTTCTGCGGGGCGGTTCAGATGTGAGCGTGCTTGGGCAGATATGGGGCTTCTTTTTGGCCACTGGGACGATTACTGTGATGGAGACGGGCAGATGACCCGACAGGAGAGTGTGCAATGCAGGTGAGCTTCAACAAGACGGTTCCGGTGAACGCTTCCACCGACAAGGTCTGGCGGATCTTCGCTCATGAGTTCGATGACGCCCACAAGTGGATGGCGTCCGTTCCGCATTCACACGGCCACGCTGTCGGCGAGAAGTTTGAAGATGCATGCACCGCGGGTCGCGTCTGCTCGTTGGACGGCAACCCGAACGGCATGAAGGCGTCCGAGCAGTTCCTCGCCTATGACGAAGAGGCAAAGACTTGCACGATTCGAATCGACTTCCTGAACACCATGGCGGTGTTTCCGATCGACCACAACAAGGTGGACTTCTCGATTGTGGACGCCGGTGACGGCAAGTCCGAGATGACCTGGGCGTTCAGCTCGCAGATCAAGCCGTGGGCGTTCTTCCTGTGGCCGGTGATTCGCCTGGGCTTCGGGTTCTTTGTCGGCCAGATTATCGAAGAGCTGGTCTACTACGCCGAGAATGACGCGCCTCATCCGCGTAAAGTCAAGGCTCTGACGACGGCGGGTGCTGCGGCGTAGCTCCAGATTCCGGTCAGTCTGGCGAGATGGCTTCGTCCGCCCGGGCCCGCTCCATCAGTGTGAGCCGTCGGTCTGCGAACCACCCAAGGCTCACGAACAGCAATCCACCGGTGCCGAGCAGTCCTCCGATGCTTGCGCTTGCGAGCGCCCCGAGTCCGGCGAAGGCCGACAGGATGTCGCTAGTGGAGGGCACGTTGCCAGGGGCAGGTGGGCCGAGCGCGCAGGCCGTAGCCGAAGATAAGGCTGCCAACGCGGTGCAGATGGCTCCGAAGATCATCATCCCTCTGCCGTAGTTCATCAGCTTGCGGTTCGCGTCGATGTCCGAGCCCTCAGCAAGAACGGCGACCCTTGGGCCGCCGTACGTTGGTCAGATTCAGTCCACGCTGGTTGGCGTGGCTGGCTGGCTACTGCTCCATGAAGGAGCGCAGACGCTTGCTGCGGCTGGGGTGCCGGAGCTTGCGAAGGGCCTTGGCCTCGATCTGACGGATGCGCTCGCGGGTGACCTCGAAGTCCTGACCAACCTCTTCGAGGGTGTGGTCGGTGGCTTGCCCGATGCCGAAGCGCAGTCGCAGGACGCGCTCTTCGCGTGGGGTCAAGGTGGCGAGCACCTTGCGAGTGGTCTCGCCGAGAGAGGCGCTGACCAGGTTCTCGGCGGGCGAGAGCGTGGCCTTGTCTTCGATGAAGTCACCGAGGTGGCTGTCCTCTTCTTCGCCGATGGGCGTCTCGAGGCTGATGGGCTCTTTGGCAATCTTCAAGATCTTGTGGACCTTGGCGACCGGCATTTCCATCTTGTCGGCAATTTCGTCCGGACGCGGCTCACGGGACAGCTCTTGCTGCAGGTGACGCTGAGTGCGGATGAGCTTGTTGATGGTCTCGATCATGTGCACCGGGATGCGGATGGTGCGGGCCTGATCGGCGATGGCGCGGGTGATGGCCTGACGAATCCACCAGGTGGCGTAGGTCGAGAACTTGTAGCCGCGGCGGTACTCGAACTTCTCGACGGCCTTCATGAGGCCGATGTTGCCCTCTTGAATCAGGTCGAGGAACTGCAGTCCGCGATTGGTGTACTTCTTGGCGATGGAGACAACGAGGCGCAGGTTGGCTTCGACCAGCTCGCACTTGGCTTGCTCGGCGAGGGCTTCGCCACGCTTGAGCTCGCTGGCACTGTGGGCCAGCAGATCGCGGCTCATGCCGGTCGCGGTCTCGATCTTGCGGATCTTGCGGAGCTCGCGGCGGACCCGGCTATCGAATTCCTTCCAGGAGGCTTCGCGGATGCCTGTGCGCTCGATGACTTCCTTGCCGGCGCTGTCGAGGTTGCGACGCACCTGACGAATGGAGCGGCGCAGATCCTTGACGGGCAGACGCGCGTCACGGGCGACCTTGTCGATCTCTTTCTCGGCGCGGGCGATGAGGTGCCATGCCTCTTGGATGCGGGCCGAGATGGTGGCCACCTGACGCTTGGTCAGATCCAGGCTGGTCATGTGCTCGAACAGTCCATCTTCGGCGTCGAACATAGTGTCTTCGGCGGTGGCCTTGCGCTTCTTGGACTTGGCCTTGCCGAACGCCAAGCGAGCTGCGAGCAGCACCTTGTTCAGGGCGCAGGCGTCGGTGTGAGCGTCGACGAGGGACTGGCCGTTCTTGGTCTTGGTCGGACGGGGCTTTTTGCCCGAACGGATGGCCTTTTGGATTCGCTCTTCTTCGCGCTCGATCATCTCTTCGATGAAGTTCACGCCGAGCGATGAGGTCAGCACGATCTGGCCGACCGTCAGCTCACCGTCTTCGATGCGCTTGGCAATCTCGATCTCGCCTTCGCGGGAGAGGAGCCCGACAGAGCCCATCTTGCGCAAGTACACGCGGACGGGGTCGTTGCTGCGCGTTGCGTCGGCAGCCTTGTCCTTGTCGTTGGTGCCGCGGCGCTCCGCCTCGGCGGCTTTGCGCTCCTTGTTCACGATCTCGATGTCGAGGTCCGAGAACAGGATCATCAGGTCATCGAGTCGATCGCTCGACACCAGATGGGTGGGCAGGGTCTTGTTCATCTCTTCGTAGGTGACGTAGCCACGTTGCTTGCCCACCTTGATGAGCTGCTGAACTTCGGAGATGTCCTTCTGCATAGACATGGAGCGACGGCCTCACTTGGAGAGGGGAAGGTGAAAAGGGGCTGCGCAACAAAACAATGAGATATGTATAGAGTCGGCTTGGAGGCCTTGATGGCGATAACCAGACGACAGGCCGATTGTCAAGCCTCGTCGCCGATCCGGTCACGATTTGTCTGCAGCTCTGCGTCCAGAAGCTGCGTGTAATTCTCGACGTCGTTCTTCCGAGATGCCAGGTCTAATGCCCT
Source organism: uncultured Enterobacteriaceae bacterium (assembly GCA_964471355.1). Taxonomy (GTDB): domain Bacteria; phylum Myxococcota_A; class UBA796; order UBA796; genus CAYYHT01. Next base: position 17,772 of record CAYYHT010000038.1, on the reverse strand, counting down.
GATACGCTTGCGAAGTTCGGCTTGATCGCGCAGTGCTGCCTCGATGCGTGGCCGATCGGAAGCCCGTTGCGCATCTTTGATTTGAATTGTGAGTTGAGCCAGGCGGGCCTCGCGTCGCGGACGTCCCAGCTTCTCGAGAATCTGGCAGACACCCAGCCGCGCTTCGCTCTCGGTATACAGCGACTCGCGCGCCACGACCGCCGACAGTGTGCGGCTAACGCCTGGGTCCTGCGCCTCGATGATGGTGTTTGCGACGGGCTCTCCGGCGATCAGTCGGGCGACGATGCCACGAAGCTCGAGGTGCTCGTCGAGCAATCGCGGGTCGGTGTGTTGAACCACATCGGCGACCTTGTCGCGCCGATGCACGAGAAGCCAAAGCAAATGGACCATCTCGCGGTTTGGGCGCCATCCGGCTGGCGTGGGCGGAGCGGCTGGGGTCTCTTTGCGTGCGCGAGAGCTGGGGCCTTCGCGACGCGCTTGCTGCACCCGTTCTAAGAGGATGCGCTCGGGCACATTTGTGGCGCGCGCCACCCGCGACAACAGGTTGCCTGGCAGGCCGGCAAGCACGGGAACAAGGTCGTTGATGATGTGCTCGCGAGCCACCGGGTCATCGACCTTTTGCAGCTGGTAGTCGACCACCCACTCGATGAGCGGAACCGTGTGCTTCAGCGCTTCGGTCATGGCGTCTGCACCCTTCTCGCGAATGAGCTCGTCGGGGTCTTTTGCATCTGGAAGCTGCAGGCGCGATGCAGACAGGCCTGCGGTGACGATCGTTGGCAGGCTGCGCATGGCGGCACGGGAGCCGGCTTCATCGGCATCGAGCAGCATGATCACGTTGCGCGAAGAGCGACGCAGCTTCTCGCATTGATGCTCGGACAGCGCCGTGCCAGAGATGGCCACCGCCTCTTCGAAGCCGGCTTGATGCAAGGCCAGGACGTCGAAGTACCCCTCGACGAGGATGGTGCGGTCCTTTCGTTGAATCGCCTGGCGTGCCATGTCCAGGCCATAGAGCACGTTGGACTTGTTGTAGAGCCGGGTCTCGGGCGTGTTCAGGTACTTCGGACCCTCGCCATCGAGCAACCGACCACCAAACGCGATGACACGGCTGCGTTCGTCCCGAATGGGAAAGAGCAGACGATTGCGGAAGGTGTCGTAGTAGCCATCGCTCTTGATGCGCGGCTTGACAAGGCCCACATCGGTGAGCTGCTGTGCGGTGTAGCCTCGCCTGTGCATGGTATCGAGCAGCAGGCTCCACTCGTCGGGAGCGAAGCCGACGCGGGCTTTGCGGGCCATGTCGCGGTCGAGGCCGCGCTCGTCGATATAGGCCCGACCCCTCTCGCCTTCGGGACGCGTCCACAGCGTGGTCTCAAACAGCTGCGCCGCCTCTTCCATCACCTCATAGAGCGTTGCCCGCTTCTTGAGGTTGTCCCGCTGTTCGGGCGTGAGTTCTTCCTCTTCGATGATGATGCCGGCCGGCCCGGCGAGCTCTTTGACCGCTTCGATGAAGCTGAGCCCCTCGATGGCCATGAGGAAGCGGAAGATGTCGCCGCCCGCCTGGCAGCCAAAGCAGTGGTAGATGCCCTTTTCGGGCACAACGTGAAAGCTTGGCGTCTTTTCTTGGTGGAAGGGGCACAGGCCTTTGTGGTCGCGTCGCCCTCGCGAGAGCTTCACGTACTTAGAAACAACCGCGACGATGTCGGTCGCGTCGCGCACAGAGTCGATGATGTGACGAGGTACCAGAGCCATCGAACGCAACTAACTCGCGATCGCCGCACCAAGGAGCGGCGAGCTTCGTCTTGCCACCTACTGCTTGTGCTTGAGCGGCCCGCTCTTTGCGTCCGATTCGAGCTCGGCATCGAGCTGCCGCATCGCCTCTTTGCGCAGTCGGTCCTCTTCGGGGTCGCTGGCGGTCTGTTCCCGCGCCGCGGCGACCGCTGAGCCCTCGGCGACTGACTTGACCTGTGCGGCGAGCGAGTCGACCTGTTTGTCCGCGTTGGCCACGTGCATGCCCATGCCCATGCTTCCCAGCACCGCGACGGCCAGCAGGGCAATCAAGCCCACCAAGACAACAATCATGCCGGCCCCGGTGATTCCCGAGACCATGACGCTGAGCGACATCACCACTCCGATGATGAACGTGATGCGCAGCTGCCATGTGGCCCAGTTTGGCAGGCCCACGGTCCCCTTCACACGTGTGCCTGGACCGTCGGCTTCAAAGGTGCACGAAGCGACGGCTTGGGTCAGCGTCCACCAGTCCCGCTCGTCCATCGCGACGTTGAATCCGGTCCGGTCGACACTGCCGCCGAACGGCTTGGCCCCACCACCGAAGATGGAGCCGCGGTAGGGCAGCAAGCGGTAGCGAGTCTTTTCGCTCATTCGAGCGGCGACTTCGTCCGGTGATCCTGGAACGTAGAAGTCGAGGTCTTGTGTCTTGGGCATGGCCCAGGCTACTCCGCGCGACGCGAATCAGGCGACTGCGGCTCGCAGAGCTTGCTCGTCGCGCACCAGATCGTCGACGCGGCCAACCCGTGCGCCGACTTCGCGCAGCTTGCCAACCAGGGCTTCATAGCCACGGTCGAGGTGGTAGATGCGCAGCACTTCGGTCATGCCACCTGCGGCCAATCCGGCGATGACCAGGGCGGCTGAGGCGCGAAGGTCGCTGGCCATGACGCTGGCGCCGGTCAGTCCGCCGCCCCCGCGCACGGTCGCGGTGTTGCCGTTCAGCTCGATATCGGCGCCCATGCGGCTCAATTCAGGCACGTGCATGAAGCGGTTCTCGAAGATGGTCTCTTCGATGGTGCTGGTGCCGTTTGCCAGAGTGGCCAGCGTCATCAGCTGCGCCTGCATGTCGGTCGGGAAACCGGGGTGCGGCCGAGTGCTGAAGTTCATCGGCTGCAGAGGGCCATCGCGGCGCAGGCGGATCGATGTCGGGCCAACGTCGATCTCGCAGCCGGCGGCTTCGAGCTGCGCGATGAATGCGGTGCACAGGCTGGGATCGGTGTCCGTGACCACGACGTCGCCTCCGGCAGCAGCTGCGGCCGCCAGGTAGGTGCCTGTCTCGATGCGGTCGGGCAGAATGCTGTACGGCCGGCTTGCGGGAGTGAGCCGGGGAACACCCTGAACCACCAAGGTTGAGGTGCCGGCGCCTTCGATGCGGGCGCCGAGCGTGATGAGGAAGTTGGCTAGGTCGACGATCTCGGGCTCGCGAGCGGCGTTGTCGATCACGCTGGTGCCGTCGGCGAGGACCGCAGCCATGAGGATGTTCTCGGTGCCGGTGACGGTGGGCACGTCGAGCTGGATTTCGGCGCCGCGCAGCGTTGGAGCCACACCGTGGATGTAGCCACCGGACAGCTCGAATCGGCAACCGAGTGCCTCGAGGCCCTTGAGGTGTTGGTCAATGGGGCGGGAGCCGATGGCGCAGCCACCTGGCAGGGAGACCTTGGCCTCGCCATGTCGAGCCAGCAACGGGCCCAGGACGAGGACAGAGGCGCGCATGCGTCGCACGACGTCGTAGGGCGCCTCGGAGAATGCGATGCGCGTGGTGTCCAGACGGGTGGTGGTGCCGGCCAAGCTGGGGCAGCCGATGCGGCCCAGCAGCGAAAGGGTGGAGCTGATGTCCGCCAGCTGCGGGACGTTGGTCAGTCGGTGTTCGCCGGGGGCGAGCAACGTGGCAATCAGAATGGGCAGCGCCGCGTTCTTGGCACCGGAGATCGGGATGGTCCCGTTGAGGGTTTGGCCTCCCTCAATGACAATTTTCTCCATACCGGGGACTCCTGAGGCGCGTAGATTCGGGTAGTTAGGGGCTTGGCTGCAATTGCGCAACCGACCCGTTGACCTATTCAGCAGAACTCGTGCCACAGACGCCCTTTCCTCGCGAAGGTGCAGGAATTGGGCACATTGTGGCGATCGCCTGCATCTAGTCGGCAACAAGGATCTACAGGCAACAGAAATGCATTTCGGAAACGAAGACATGAGGTGCTGTTGATCACCTGGATGATCATTGCGATGGCCGCATTTGCAGGCGACATGCACGCCGGCATTCCGGTCGACGCCAGTGTCTTGCTGGGCAACACGGTGTTCTTGGAGCACGGTTGGTCGGCCCCGGTTCTGGACGGAAACGGCGGCAATGTTGCGGTCTATGTGGGCCATGGGGACCAAGACGCGCGAGACTGGATGCTGGGCCGCATGCGCGACCGCGGTACTCCTGCCCTGCCCATCGGAGCCGAGGAGTCCATGGGGAATGGCCACAACGTCGCCGCATTCCGCGACGGCAACGTCGCTGTGGTTGTGGAGCGTCCCGGCGGTCGCGCCCAAGAGCTCGCGACGGTCTTGTTCGAAGCCATCGAAGACGAAGTTCCATGGCCACAGTCCCCCATGGTTCAGGTGCAGGGCGTGCATGTGAGCGTCGACGGCTTGTGGGCCAATGTCGCCATCCGGCCGGCACCCTCGGTCGAGCCTGGCAGCTTGATTCCTCGGCCCATTCGCGTCATTCCAACGGGTTCGAATGCCGCCGTGCTGGGGCATGAAACCCATCGAATGACTGTTGTGGTGTGGGACCGATACGGGCGAACCGCCACGCAGATCTGGACGCAGCCCGTGCCTCAGGCGGCCAACGAGTAGGCCGCTAGTCCTTTCGGCGTTTGGTCCAGTCTTTGTCCGGGTGGTCCAGCGCCCACTGAAGCCTTGCGACCATGCCTCGGACGGCGCCGACCTCTTTCTTGGATAGGCCGGCCTTCTGCAGGCTGGCTCGTGCGGTCTGGCCGACCTTTTGTGGGCTGGCGGCACGGGTGTAGCCGACCCGCTGCAGCAGCTTCACAAGCTCGACTGCCGCCGGCTCGAGATCTCCAAGCTCGGCGCGGGCATCTCGGTCGAGCGGCTCGCGATGGGTCGCCGTGGGGCGCTTCTTACCGTGCCCGCCAAGCATGCGCCCGGTGGCCTCGACGCCGCGCTCTCGGGCCTCGTCAAACAGTGCGTGGGCGACCAGCAATACGGCCTGACCCAGGTTCAAGCTGGCATGTTCTGGGGTGCGAATGCGCAGGATCGCCTCGGCGCGGTCGACGGCGACTTTGTCCAAGCCGAAGTCTTCGCGCCCGAACAGCACGGCGGTGACCACATCATTCGGGGCATCGAACACTTGTCGGGCCACTTCGCGCTCGTCGATCACGCTCTGAGTGCCTCCGCGATGTCTGGCGGTCGATGCGATGACGCGATGGACTCCATCGAGCGCCTCGTCGAGAGTGTCCACGATGCTCATCTGATCGAGAAGATCGGAGCAACCGGGCGCCATCCAACGCGCCCGCTCTGGATCGAAGGCGGGAGGGGCCACCAAGATCAGCCTGTGAAGACCCATGTTCTTCATCGCACGGGCCGTGGCACCCACGTTTCCGGGATGCTGGGGCTCGATCAAGATGACGACCACTCGGTCGAGTGCCGACGTCAACGGGGGCGCGCGATGAACCGGCCTCTGCTGGGCAGCCGCATTGCGCGGTGCCTCAGGCTCATTTCTTGCCGCCGCCAAACAGTCCGGCGAGCCATGCAAAGAAGCGACCCAACAGTCCGGGCTGTGCTTCGTCGGCCTTGGCGGGGACCTGCTTCTCTTCGGACTTGTCGTCCTTGGCCTCGGCTTTGTCGGCCGCCGGCTTGGCCTTTCCGATGGACGGTTTCGCTGAGAGCCCGCTCTTGGGCATGCTCAGCGGCGCCGCCTTCTTCACTGCCTTCTTCTTCTTGCGCCTCTTCTTCTTTTTCTTCTTCTTGCGCCGCTTCTTTCCGCCGCCCTCTGAGTCGCCAAGCTTGAGGCGGGACTCGACGAGTGCACCGGTGTCGCGGTCGCGAGCAGTGAGATTGAGGATGCCTTCAGAGTCGATGTGGAAGGTGACTTCGACCTTGACCTGGCCCTTGGGGGCGTCTCGAATGCCACTGAAGACGAACGTACCGAGCATCTCGTTCTCGGCGACGTACTTGGACTCGCCTTGGTAGATGCGCAGCATGATGGAGCGCTGACTGTCCTTGGACGTCGTCAGGGTTCGTGTCTTGTAGTCGGGCAGCGGCTGGTTCTTGGCGAACAGCACGTGCATCGTGCCATCGACCTTGTTGATGCCGATGGCCATTGGAAGCACGTCCAACAGCGTCATCTCGTGCGCGCTGGACTTGCTCGAGAGGCTGTGGGCCATGATGGCCGCGCCGATGGCAACCGCTTCGTCGGGGTGCACCTTTTCGGAGGGGGCCTTGCCGACCCATTCCTGCAGGCGCGTACGCACCAGAGGCATGCGCGACTGGCCGCCGACGAGCAGAATTTCGTCGACCTGCTCTTTGGTGGAGCCGGCTTCGCCAAGAATTCGTTCGCAGGTGTCGATGGTGCGCACGACCAGATCGTTGGTGAGGCCCTCGAGGGTCTCGCGGCTGATCCTCATGTCGAGGTCGACGACTGTGCCGTCCTCGTCGGTGGCGACCTTGTCCAGCTTGATGCGGGCTTCGTCGACGGAAGACAGCTTGATCTTCGCGGCTTCGGAGGCCGTTCGGATGGCTGCGACAGCCTGACGATCGTAGGAGAGGTCGATGCCTTCGTTGTCGGCGACCTCGCCCAAGATGTACTGCATCAGGTGGTCGTCGAAGTCGACACCGCCAAGGAACGTGTCGCCGCCGGTCGCGATGACCTCGAAGATCTTGTCCTTGATGTCGATGATCGAGATGTCGAACGTGCCGCCGCCGAGATCGTAGATGGCGACGCGCTGGTTGAGCTTGCGGCCGAGACCGTAAGCAAGCGCCGCTGCCGTCGGCTCGTTGAGCACGCGCAGCACCTTGAGGCCAGCAAGCTTGCCTGCCGAGCGAACCGACTGACGCTGCCTGTCGTTGAAGTACGCCGGAACCGTGATGACGGCCTGGTCTACTTCTTCGTCAAGGGCGTCCTCGGCGTTCTCTTTGATGTGCTGGAGCACAGCCGCAGAGATCTGCTCAAGGGTGAAGACTTGGTCTGCCACCTTGATGAGCACTTCGGAGGACTCGCCTTCGACGAGCTCGTAGGTGAACACTTGGCTCACGTTCTCCATCTGTTTGGAGCCGAATGAACGGCCAATCAAACGTTTGGAGCTGGAGACCACCTGAGAGGCGTCCTCCTTTTCGTGTGCTTGTGCGGCTGTACCCACGAGTCGGTTTCCCGACTTGTCGATCGCGAACACCGATGGAATGGTCTTTTGCCCATTCTTATAGGTGATCAGTCGAGGCTTGCCGTTCTCGATAAACGCGGCACACGAGTTCGTCGTGCCGAGGTCGATGCCAATGGCCCTTCCCATGTGTACCCTGCCACTCCCCATTTCGCGGACACGCATCCCGCGCGGAGACCCTGTCTAGCACAGCGGCAAAACACGGGTCAACGAGACTGGGGCTGTGTGCCCGGGTGCGCCCTATGGGGTTACTCTTTGCGCGTTCCGAGGCCGCGTGGTGCGTCGGGCTGCGGAGGACGGAATGGGGCGAAAGGGCCGGGATCTTGCTGCACGGTTCAAGGCGGCGATGGATGACGACGCCTCGCAACGGCAGACTGATCAACAAGCGCGTGAGTTTCGACTCGAAGAGGGGCGAAGGGCGCGCGACGAACTGTTCGCGGATGTCATCGCGTTCTCAGAGGCGGTCGGGTACGTCACAGCGGAGCGCGGCGCATCGGGAGTGTTGCTGACCGCGGGTGCCAAGACCCTGATGTTCGAGGAAATGGGTGAGGGCGAGCGGGTAAAGCTCGTCTTCGAGAACTCCGAAAAGGGGCAACACCGCCTGTTCCGCATCGGCGAAATTGATCGCTGGGCGTGGAGCTTCATGCGCTACGGCCGTGAAGAGCGCATGTTGTTCTGGGATGACGGACTCGAAGAGTTGTGTGTCATTGCGCTCGGACTCGCGCGTCCTGGAGAGCAGACCGCGTCTTCCGCACCGATTGACAGTGGGGACACGGACGATGAGAAGGCCGGCGAGGGGCCGGCCAAGCCCAAGCGCTCGCTCTAGCAGGTTTTCGGACTGCTAGTAGATAGTCAGGAGCACGACGCCGATTGCGCGCTCGGACGCGGCTTCGACGCGGAAGATCATGTCGTCGATGCGAACGACCTCACCGACCTTGGGGATGTGCCCGAACTTCTCGAGCAGCATGCCGGCGACCGTCTCGTAGTCTCCGGCCGGAAGCGGGCGGCCCAGGACCTCTTCGAGGTGTTCGACCTCGGCGCGGGCAGGGACTCTCCAGCGCTTGTCGTCGATCTTCATGATCGTGTGCTCGTCTCGTTCCCGCTCATCGCGGATCTCGCCGACAATCTCTTCGAGCAGGTCTTCGACGGTGACGACGCCGACGGTGCCGCCGTACTCGTCCACGACCACTGCAAAGTGCTCGGGCGAGCGCCGCATGTCGTTGAGCAGGGCATCGACACGCTTGCTCTCGGGAACAAAGGGCACCGATCGCACCATCTGCTCGAGGGTCTGGCCGTCACGATTTCCGAAGAGAAGATCTTGGGCGTGCAGAACGCCAACGATGTTGTCGACACGTTCACGGAACACGGGAATCCGGCTGTGGCCGCTCTTGAGCGCCACGGTGATCGCGTCGTCCACGGTGGCGTTGGATGCGACGCCGTGCACGTCGATCAGCGGGGTCATGACCTCCTCGACGGGCGTCTTGGTGATCTCGAAGATGCTGCGGATCATTCGCGTCTCTTCGGGGTCGATGTCCGGGTCCTCGAGCAGATCGAGGATCTCGGCGCGAGACAACGCGGTGGATTCAGCTTTTCCGGTCAGGCGGCGCAGCGCTCCTGCCCAATGTGTCACCACCCAAAGCAGTGGTGCGAACAGCCCCTGAAGGGCGCGGAGGGGAAACGCCACCACCGGCGCGATCGTGTTGGCGTGGTACTGGTACACCGTCTTTGGCAGTGCTTCGCCAAGAATGAGAGCAAACGGGACGAACGCGAGGGCGACCACCCACTCCGAATGCACGCCGGCACCGTGGAGCATGCTGGACACCAAGAATGTGCCGCTGATGACGCACAGGTTGGTGCCGATCAGGCACGTACCGAGCAGCAGTTCTTCGTGCTCTAGAAGGTCGAGGGCGATGGCGGAGCCTCGGTGGCCTTCCTCTTTTCGCGTCGTCAGGCGGGTGCGGTTGGCGCTGACCATGGCGATCTCGGACCCGCTAAAGAAGCCTTGCAGGCCCAGGCATGCCAGTACGAGCGGTATTCCGGCGATGGGACTCAAGACACCGCCTCTTGGTTCGCTTCGGGGGCTTCCACCACGAAGATCTCCTTGATGCGCCGGCCTTCCATTGCACCCACGGTGAACTGGTGTCCGTCACAAAGGACCTGGTCACCCGACTTGGGCAGGGTGCCGAGCTCGTGAAAGACGAATCCGCCGATGGTGTTGTAGTCCCCTTCGGTGAGCTTGATTCCGGTCTCTTCGACGAAGTCCTCGATGTCCATCCAGCCCTTTACCGAGATGGTGCCGGGACGGACGCGCATGATTTCGCGTTCCTCTTCGGCGTCGTGGTCGAGCAGCTCGGCCAGCAGATCATCGAGGGTCACCAAGCCGACCAGAGTGCCGTGTTCGTCGACCACAAAGGCCATGTGGGTCTTGGACTGCAGGAACTCGCGCAGCATGTCGTCGGCAGGTTTTGAGGCGGGCACGAACTGGGTCTGGAACAGCAGCGACCTGAGCTCTCGCGGTGTGTTGGGCGGCGCCGATCGATAGCCGAGGAGGTCTTTGAGCAACAGCACACCGACAATGTCATCGGGTCCGCGCCGATAGATAGGGACACGGCTGAATCCGGCCTCGCGACACAGGCGCAGCAAGCGGCTCCAGCCGATGTTCAGCGGCACTGCAAAGACGTCCGGTCGCGGTGTCATGACCCGCTCAATGGTGAGGTCGTCGAATTCGAATACCGCCTCGACGATTTCGTGTTCGCGGCGGTCGACGTCGCCCTTTGCGGCGCTCTCTTCGATGATGTCGAGAATCTCGTCTTCTTGGAGACGCTCGTCCGTGGGCTTGTCCTCGACCTTGAACGCCTTGCTGCCTAGGCGAACGACGGCCCCGACCAGGATGCGAATCGGCAACACGAGATAGTAAAAGCCAGTCAGCGGCCATGTCGCGAGCTCTGTCCACCGGCTGTTGAAGCGGAATGCCAGCACCTTGGGTGTGATCTCCGAGAACAGCACCAACAGGGGCGTCAACACGCCGATTGTCAGCAGGCCCCGCACCAGGTCGCTTGAGCTCGCCAATGCCGCGAACGATGCGGCGAGCGCTGCAATGGCGACGTTCACTGTCTCGTTGCCCGTGAGGATGGTCGTGATCAGTCGCCCACGCTGATCGAGCAACCAGGCGCTCTGTCGATCGGTACGCGTGCCCTTTCGCAGTCTCTGTCGCTCGACCTTCTGCAGCGAGAACATCGCCGTCTCGGTGCCCGAGAAGAAGAACGAGAGTGCAAACAGAAGGAACATGAGCGCGATAGCCCATGGGAGGCGCTCTGGGTCCAGATTGACGTTCGCTCCGGTCGCGGCAAACGGTGTCATGTGGACGACCCGAAGTGCGAGAACGGGGGTGTTGGCCACGCCATTCCCTTTAGCTGAATGCGTCCGTCGGCAGTCAGTGTGCCAATTCGGGTCAGCTGCACCCCCCGTTCTTCGGCCAGATCGCGCAGGGCGTCAGCATTCTCGGGGTCCGACGCGAACAACAGCTCATAGTCGTCGCCGCCCGCCAGCATGAGCTGCATGGGGTCAGGTGCGTCGTCGAGAGCTGGGTGCTGGTCCAGCATCGTGGGATCGACCACAGCGCCTGTGCGCGATGCGCGGCAGAGTCGGAGCAAGTCGGCGCGCAGACCATCGGACAGGTCCATGGTGGCGCTCGCCAGCCGTAGGCGCGCCAAGTCGAGTGCAAAGTACAGCGGTGGATCGGGACGGCGCAGTGCAGCCAGACATGCCTCGGGAGGCTGACGCAGTGCGTATCCGCCGGCGGCGAGACCGGGGCTTCCGGTCACCCAGATTTGCTGGCCTGGCCGGCCGGCATCGCGTCGGAGCGGCTTGTCGACACACTGTCCGCCCATGGTGACGGACACCACCACGGGTCCCGGACTACGCGTTGTATCGCCGCCCTGCAACGCGACGCGCCACTTGTTTGCGGCAGCTGCGACTCCACGTGTGAACCCGGTGACCCATGGGTCATCAATGGGCTGAGGCAATGACAGGGAGAGCAGCATCCACTCCGGCAGGGCTCCCATTGCGGCCAAGTCGCTGACCGAGACCGCAACAGCCTTGTAGCCAACGTGTTCAGCGCTCAGGCGACGATTGAAATGCACGCCCTCGACCAAGGTGTCAACGGTGATCGCAGTACCACTGGGCAGCACCGCGGCGTCGTCGCCGGGACCTACCTTGGCGCCCTGGAGCTGGGAGGGGACTGCATCGAGGAGTGTCTGGATCACTCGATGCTCAGGGTCCTCTTCATCGGAGGAGGGGGGTTCCAGTCAGGGTGCTCCGTAGGCGTTTGCACCTATTCTAACAGGCTCGGCAAGCTGCTCAAATGCGCGCGCCCGGTTGGCGCCTCACTCTGGAGCGGCACCCTCGTCCGGCGTGGGCTCGCAGCCTTGGGGCAGCGTTCCGTCTTCGAGGGCCGCACATGGGTCGGGAACGATGATGACCGGCTCGGGTTGCACCTGGAAAATCTTCTCGCGGTCGATGGAAAGGATGCGGAAGACGCGGTCTGCGGCGAGAGTCTCGGCGTCAAAGCCGCTCGTGCCCGTGCCGGATTGTTGGAGATCGACGGCGAGCAGGGCATCGCGGAACTCAAACCAAGTCTTGGCGTCGCTCATGGCCGCCGCGGCGACCAGCTGGCCGGCATCGACGCTGACGGCCTCGAGTGAGTTCGGGCTGTGTCCGATGGTGGCGCGGAAGTTGTCCGCGAAGTTGATGGAGGCGGTGTCGTATTCGGCGAAGCTGTCCACGAAGAAGCTGCCACGAGTGGGTTCGCCACCCGCGCCTACGATGTCGGTGCTGTTCCAACCCGACAGGCCCAGCAGGGTCACGGTTGGGGCGTCCTTGATGGGGACGAACTCGCCCATCGGGTACTCCTCGACCGCCAGCGCCGCTGCTGCAAGAGGCACTCGGCGCGCGTTGTCTGGAATGAATAGGCCCTCGAAGTTGATGATCGGTGGCAGCACGACGGTGTCCGGGTTTCCGCCGTTCTCCTCTGCTTCTTCTTTGAGGTCCTTGAACTCGCGCCAGCGCTCTTCGTAATCCTTGAAGGTGAGCTCCTTTGCGAAGGGGCCCAAGTTGGTCGAGGTCGGGTCGTAGAACTTTTCAGCGGCGATGGTGCCTTCACGCTTCTCGACGGATCTGCGGAACGCCTCGGCGCTGCGGTGGCCGTAGCCGTTGTCGGGAGCGAAGATGGCGAAGCTCTTCATCTCTTTTTCGGCCATCGTGAATTCGACCAGGGCCTCGACCTGGGCGTCGGCGGTCACCATGGCTTGGAGCGTCCAGTCCCGTTCAGCGTCATGGGCCAGTGCCTGGGACAGCGAAATGAGGGGCACTCCCAGTTCTTCGGCACGCGTGACGACCGCATCGGTCTCGGGAGTGAGCAGCGGCCCAACCACGGCGATGACCCCGTCTTCGAGCACCATCTTTTCGAGTGCGGCCACGGCTGTCTCGGCGGTGGAGCCGGAATCGACGAACAACAGGCGCCGCTTGGAGCCGGCGGCGGCGTATCCGAGCTCGAATGAGGCCTGGACCTGCTTGCCGGCAGCGGCGTACTTGCCTTCGAGGGGCAACAACAGGCCAATGCTGTTCGCGTTGATGCCGTGGCCCGAATCGATCATCTGCAGCAATGCGGCCGCGCCGCCGGCCAACGCCTCGTCTTCGCTCGCCTTTCCGACCAGCACCCGGGCTTCTTGCTCTCGACCTTGTTGCCAGGCCAAACGCGCTTGGTCCAAGACGGAAAGAGGCTCGGCAGTGTCTGCGGGCGGCGGGTCGGTGGGCTTGTCATCGGGTGGGGCGTCGACCGTGCCTCCGCGGGCGGCGCGCAGGGTGCTCTCGATTCGGGCCTCGACGGCAGGGTCCTCTTTGGCAAACTGCATGGCGCGTTTGGTGTAGTCGCGGACCGCCGAGGCGTCATTGACCTCGACCGCGCCGAGTGCGAGCAACAGGTAGCGGTCGGCGTTGATGGTCGCGGGGACGAACTTGTCCGAGATGTCGGTCAGCTTCTTTTTCGAACCCGAATCTGCACTGTCGAGAAGGGCGAGCCCCAAGCGCGCTCCGTCCAGCGCCTTGTTCTTGGATGTGTCGCTGAGCACCTTGGTGAACCAGGTGCGGGCATCGTCGGTGTTGCCGGCGAGTCGGTGTTGTTCGGCTGTGTGCAGCATGACCCATGGCAGGTCGTCTTCGCCGGTGTCGCCGGTCTGGATGGCATCTTCGAGCAGCCGAATGGCTTTGGTGCGGTCGGACTCGGCGTACGCGAGGGCGTCTTCGACGATGGCCGGCTGGGGAGGCCGGCGGCCAGCGCAGGCAGCGTCGGCCAGCGTCAGGACCGCGAGGAAAGGAAGGAGGCGGAAGTTCATGGTGGGGCTACTCGCGTCCCTTGACCGCGGCGTCAAATGCGCTGCGCTGTGGGTGGCAGTTTTCGGGCAGGATCTGGAGCCAGTCGCGCAGAATGCCCTGCTCGGACTCGGAGAGGTTGACGGGGATCTCGAGCGCTACCTGCAGGTGCAGATCACCCCGGCCCTTGCGGCCCACTCGGGGCAAGCCGCGCGCGGCAAGTCGGAAGATCTTTGCCGGTGATGTGCCCGCTGGAATTCGGATGGTCGTGGCGCCCTCGAGTGTGGGGACTTCGACGTCAGCGCCCAAGGTGAGTTCCGCGTAGGTCAGTGGCAGCTCCACGAGTACGTCGTCGCCTCGGCGCCGGAAGAGTCCGTGTTCAGCGACGTTCACCACTACAAACAGGTCACCCTCGGCTCCGCTTCCGCTCGGGCTGTTGCCCTTGCTCTTGAGCTTGAGTTTTTGGCCCGTGGCCACGCCGGCGGGAACCTTGACTGTGAGCGTGTCTTCGATGGATTGGCGGCCCTCGCCGCTGCATCGATTGCACGACTTGGCGATGGTGAAACCGTTGCCTTCACAGTGGTAGCAAGACGTTCGAAACAGCCGGGGACCGGAGGAACGGCCACTGCCGTCGCAGACGCTGCACACCTCGCGCCCGCCGTCTGGGTCGGCGCCGTCGCCGCCGCACAGCTTGCACCGCACCTTGCGGGGCACGATGATTTCTTTGTCGATGCCCGATGCGACCTCTTCGAGGGACAAGCTGATGGTGTAGCGCAGGTCTTCGCCCGCTTGGTTCTTTTTGCGGCCACGGCCGAAGAGGTTGCCGAACATGGCTCCGACCACGGCGTTGAGTTCCTCGGGGCGGGGCGGTCTGCCGTCGGGGTTGTACAGCGGACCGAGCCGGTCATAGCGCGCGCGCTGATCGGGGTCGCCGATGACTCGATAGGCCTCGGTGATGTCTTTGAAGTGCTGCTCGGCTTCGGGGTCATCTGGATTTCGGTCCGGATGCCATCGCATGGCTAGCGAGCGATACGACTTCTTGATCTCGTCCTGCTGTGCGTTTCTCGGTACGCCCAGCACGTTGTAGTAGTCACGGTTCGACATGTGTCCCATTTAGGTCTCGCGGTCCTTAATCGGTCTCAAGGCACCTGCTAGGCGCGCGATCACCGCGTCAGAAACTGGAAAGCCGGAGTCGCTCAGAGCGATTCGGTGAGTGGTACGGAGCAGCAGGCCCGCCTGTTGCAGCAGGGCGACTTCATCGTGGTCAACCGCCATGCCAGTCCGTTCGGCCAGCCAGCCGTGATCGACTCCTCGCGGGGTCCGCAGCACACTCACCAGAATGTCGCTCGCGCGTTCGTGCGCTGTTGGCCTCTCGATGTCGGCTGTGGGGTCAGCCGTGGACAGGTAGCCCTCGATGTCGCGAAGGTTGGAGTAGCGCCGTCCATCTGGAAGGTAGCCGTGAGCCGACGGACCGATGCCCATGTACGGTGCGTCCGTCCAATACAATTGGTTGTGTCCCGACCGGTGGCCAGGTCTTGCGAAGTTGCTGACCTCGTAGCGCTCGAGCCCTGCCCCGCGCAGGGTCGACACGATGGTGTTGTACATGTCGGCCCATAGGTCGGGGTCAATGGGCTGCATGCGGCCGGCAACCCGTGCTCGCTCGAATGGGGTGTTGGGCTCGAAGGTCAGCCCATACAGCGACATGTGTGGCGGGTCATGCCCAAGCATCGCCTCGAGATCCCGGTGCACATCATCGAGGGTCTGCCCTGGCACTCCGAAGATGAGATCGATGGACCAAGTCGGCACGGCGTCTTTGACACGAGCGATGGCTCGTTCGGCCACTGCCGCGGTGTGGAGGCGGCCGAGCAGGGCTGCGTGGCGGTCGTGCAGACTCTGGACGCCCAGCGAAATTCGGGTGAGCCGCGGGTGTGCCGTCCAATCGCCGTCGATGTCCTCGGGATTGCACTCCATGCTGATCTCTTTGGCATCGGGAGCGAGCTCGAGCAGCGCTGCTAGCTGCGCTTGTGGAAGCCGGCTGGGAGTGCCTCCGCCCAGGAATACGGTGGCGGGTGGGCCCTCGAACATCGGGCCGCGCTGGGCAAACTCGCGGTGCAGGGCTGCCACGAACTCTGCCCAGGGAGTCTGGCGGGGCTCCTTGCGCACAAAGAAGCCGCAGTATGGGCAGATGCCGCGGCACCAGGGGACGTGGATGTACAGGCCCCAGTCGGTCGTGGGGTTCATCCGCTGCTGGTGGATTCTTCGGCTCGGCGGGCAATGAGCGTGGCCGCAGTGGGCAGGCCGCGATTGGCGGCGAGACGCTTCATGAAGCTGGGAACGAGCCGGCTGGTTCGCAGACGGACCTCGTAGCAGAGCAGGCTCTTTTGGGGGTCTTCGTCCCAGCGCGTGACCTGCCAGCCGCCTTCACCGCCGCGCACAGCCCCGCCGCTCTCGTTGCTGACCATGCGGAAGGGCAGCCACGACTTGTTCGCGTAGTGCCAGTGACGCACCTGGTAGCTGCTCACGACGCCCTTGGTCGTGATCTGAAAGTCGGCGTCATAGACGTCGCAGGCGTTTCCTTTGGCCAGGGTGACGCTGCGGCTGGCCGTGATGTAGGGAAGAAAATCGACGTATTGGTCGAAGGCGAGGATGTGCTTCCACAGGATGTCCGGCGGCGCGCTCGCCAGCACCGCTGCCACGCCGGTATCGGAGGAGCCCGCAGGTCCGTGCCGAAAGACTGTGTCTCCGGCGCGCAGCAATGTGCGCTCCTCGCGGGTCCACGGGCGGCGATTTGGGGCCTCGGTCGCGTGTCTTGAGTGCGCATCATCGACCGCGTGGCGGCCGAAGAGTGCTCCCAGAGAGTGGCGACGTTTGATCATTGGATGGGCTCCACAACTACCTCTACGAGTCCACGCCTCACAACTTTGCACAATGCGGCCTCAACGTCACCCGCTGTGACCTGCTGCAGCTGCCGGCGGTAGCCTCCGATTCCCGAGGGCAGGCCATATCGCTCGGCAAGGGCTGCATCGGCCGCGCGTCCAGACGCCCGCTGAAACGCCATCGCCGCGTGACCAGCCAACATTCGCTTGTATCGCGACACCTCGACCTCGGTCGGCGGCGCGTCCACGACGTTGAGCAGCTGCTGTCGCAACGCTTGCCTGGCCTCGGCGCTTCGCTTCGGATCGGTGGCAATGCCCACTTGAAACACGCCGCCGGGAAGTCCTTCGGACGAGTGCGCCCAGACGCTGTAGGCCAGTCCGCGCTCTTCTCGCAGGGACATGAAGAGGCGTCCGCTTTGTCCGCCCAAGACCGCACAGCCCACGTCGAGCGCCGCTTTGTCGGGGTCGGAGAGGCGCGCTCCCCGCGTGGCGATGACGATCTGGGTTTGCTCCCGCCCAGCTTGGCGCTTGTGCAGCGCTGCCCGTACGGCACCTGGGGTCACATCTCCTGCTGTCACGGGTCGGCCAGCAGGCAAGGGATCAAGCCATTGTGAACACACCTCGATCACCTCGTCGGGGTCCACTCCTCCAGCGACTGCAACCACTAGGTTGTCGGCTGTGCATTGCCGCTCGTGCCAGCGATGCAGTGTGCCTGGGCCGATGCGCATCAGTGACGCCTCGGTGCCATAGCGCGGAAGCCTCCACGGGTGCCCTCTCCACAGCGCCCCCCACATGGCTTGGCTGGCCACACTCGAAGGGCGGTCCGCGACCGTATGGACTTCTTCGATGAGCTCTTCGCGGACGCGCTCCCATTCCGCTCGATCAAAGCGCGGTGCGGTCATCACTTGACCAGTGAGCTGCAGGGCCCGGGCGCAGTGGCTCGCGGGAAAGGAGCCGCGGAGTCCGATGGTATTTCGCCCAGCGATGGCATCCATGGTCCCGGCGATGGCGTCGATCGCTTCGCCGAGGCTGGTCGCGTCGAGCTCGCCGGCTCCCAGCGTCAGCATGCGTGACCACGCGGCACTCATGCCTGCGATTCGGCTGGTCTCTGCGAGCGCGCCGCCGAGTCCGCAGACACGAACAGCCATGATCGGGCTGTCGTCTGGCAGCACCAGAATGGTGGCGCCGGAATCGGTCACATGCTTGATGCGCGAGCTCCGGATTTGGATGGGGCGCGTGGTCACCGCCTTCAACGCATGCTCGATTTCGCCGGGCTTGAGGTCCTGGTCGAGGGCCAGCACGCTGCATCGCTGCGGGGTGAGGTAGGTGGCGGCTACGCGCTTGATGTCGGCCGGGGTGACCGCAGC
>CAYYHT010000037.1:0-21032 GCA_964471355.1 uncultured Enterobacteriaceae bacterium | reverse complement strand
AGATGCTCGCCGAGTGGCCCAGTGACGGTGAAGACGCCGTTGAGCTGGCGACGGTGGCCGGGCTGGCGGCTCGGCTCGGCGCTAGCGCTTCGGACCTCGAGGAGGCCGAGGTCTGGCGGGACGGTGCGGGCTCAGCGATTCTCGAAGAGGGATGGGCCGAGGTCGACATCGACGATCTGGTCGAGGGCGTCGAGGCGGTCTGCAATGGCATGGCGGACACCAATGCGGTCGAAGAGGCCGTCTACGAGTTTGATGACCACGTCGCCGCGGCGGTCTGGAGCAACTGTCCGCACCATGTTCGCAAGGCCACAACCCGGGTCAGTCATGCGGTGAGGGACCTGCCCGAGGTGTTCGCTGGGCTCTCGGAGTTTGCCAGCCAGCTCGCCAGTCTCGAAGCGGTCTCGCGAGACATCGACCTGTACGACTACTGGATCGCCATCGCCCAAGCGCGCGAGTGGACTGACGAGGTCAAAAAGCCGGTCGTCTAGCGCTAGGGCTAGGGCTTGCGCTGTTCGGCCATCGTCTCGACGGTCTGGCGGACCCCAGGTGCGGCGACTTCCCACTCGTCCATCGGGTCTGGACGGGTGCGCGCATAGACGGCGAAGCCCAGCACGATCAGGACCGCTAGGGGCAGTCCGCATGACACAAGTCCGCAGGGCCCGCCGATCAACGACACGACGCCCATGGCGATCAGCACGGTGGCCAGCACCAGAATGACCAGCTCGACTCCGGGCTCATCGACGAGGTCTTGCAGCCGTTGCTTGGCGTGGGCGTTGGTGGGATCGGTCTTGATGGAGCGGTGGTAGACCGCGATGGCCTCGTCGCGGCGCTTGAGCTTGGCCAGGCAGTCCCCCAGATTGTTCAGGGCCCAGACCTCTTCGGGAGCCAGCGCAATGGCCTGTTGGGCCGCTTGCAGTGCTTCCTCCTTGCGCCACAGATTGGCGAGGATGGCGCGCTTGGCATCCCAGCTATGAGCAGATTCTGGATTGAGCTCGAGGGCGCGGTCGATGGCGGTCAGGGCCTCTTCGCGGCGCATCAGATGCAGCAGGGTGATGGCGTAGCGGTGGAAGGAGTAGGGGCTCTCGGGGGCCAATCGCAGCGCTTCTTCGGCGCACTCGAGGGCTTGCTCGTTGCGGTCCAGGCTAGTCAGGATGCTGCTCTTGAGGCGATGTCCCCAAGGGCTCTCGGGTCGAGCCGCTAGCGCGCGGTCGATGTGCTGAAGCGCGTCTTCGTCGTGGTCGACATCGTGCAGTGCCCACGCCGCATGCAGCCACGCCTCGGCATGATTGGGGTCGAGAGCAATGGCCGCCTTTGCCTCTGAGAGCGCATCGTGGGCCCGACCGGTGGCGATCAGCGCCTCGGCGCGTCGGATATGCGTCCAGTAGGCGTCGCCGCGCAGGCTACCGCCCGTGCTCTTTGAGCCACTGCGCGAGGTCGTCGTACATGCCGCCCTCGTTGGCATAGAGCGCGTAGTTCTTGGCGGTCTCGAGCCACGGGCCGATGGACGGCTTCACTTCCTTGAGCGCCTCGGCGAAGTGGCCCATGACCACTGGCTTCATGTCGCCGGTCTTCATGGCGGCTTCGAGGGCCGCGTCGACGGCGCTGTCGCACAGGTGCACGATGTCGGCGCCGCTAAAGCCCATGGTGTTGGCCGCCAGTACCGTGTAGTCGAGGCCCTCGGCGGGACGGTCACGCATGGTGCGTTCGAGGATGTAGGCACGTCCTGGACGGTCAGGCGGCGTGACCAGCACCGTACGGTCGAAGCGGCCGGGGCGCTTGAGTGCCGGGTCGACATCCCATGGGTGGTTGGTCGCGGCGACCACGTAGACGCCGTCGTTGGTGTCGATGCCGTCCAGCTCGATGAGCAGTTGGTTGACCAGGTTGCGCGCGCCGCTGTGCCGCATCTGGGAGCGCTTCTGGCCAATCGCGTCGAGCTCGTCGAGGAAGATGACCGTTGGGGATTGCCGCCGCGCATTCTCGAACAGCTCGTGCAGGTGCTTCTCGGACTCGCCGATCCACATGTCCAGCACGTCGATCAGGCCGATGCTGGTGAAGCGAGCGCCGACCTCGCCAGCAGTGGCTCGTGCGATGTGGGTCTTGCCGCAGCCGGGAGGTCCATACAGCAGCAGACCGCCCTTGATGGACTTGCCATAGGCATTGAACAGCTGCGGATTGCGTACCGGCGCCAGGAACTGCATGTCGATGCGCTTCTTGACGTGGTCCAGTCCACCGACATCGGCAAAGCTGACGCGATTGGGGTCGGCGTCGGGAACCAGCTGGATGACTTCGGCTCCGGGAAACGCGAGCAAGCCGCTGTCCCCACTGGTGGTCACCTGCTGACGTGCGGGTGCTGAGGTGGGTGCGGCGGCCCCGGTCAATGCGGTGTGCAAGCGCCTGTAGCCCGCCGCGCGTTGGTCGTAGCCCGCAGCATCGGCGGCATTGGCTGCCTTGGACAAGGCCTCGATGTGCGCGGGGTCCGAGACCAGCACCCTCTCGAGGGCCTCGAGGGCCTCGGCATGTCGACCCAGCGCCGTGAGCCTGTCACCCAGAGAGAGTGCAACTTCGGGAGCGGGATTGCCTTCGTAGGCAGCGCGCAGAGCAGTGACGACCGGATCTTCCATTTACAAGGCGTAACGGCGGGTCCCGGCGGCGGCATGTGGGTCGCCGCGGCTGGGCTCATAGCCCCGAAGCGAAGCTCGAGAGCGATGCTGCAAAGGCGATCGGCTCCTCAGCGAAGGGCACATGGCCCGAGCGCTGGAACAACTGCAGTGTGGCGTCGGGTAGCTCGTTGGCCAGGTACTCCGAGGACTCGATCAGACTGATGTCGTCTTGCTCTCCATGGATGAGGAGCGTTGGCAGGGTCATGGTCGCCAGCGAGGGCAGCAGTGAGCCGTCAGCGGGTGCCGATGCGCCGTTGATCAACCCGGCGATGTGAGCCTCGTGCGCGGGATTGTCTCCGGCCAACATCAACCGGTCCATGCGGCTGTGGTCGGCGCCCGCGAAGGCGTTGTGAGCCGGAAGGGTCCAGCCGCCCGCGTAGTCGGGGTAGGCCAGCCAGTCCTGCCACGCCAGGGGGGCGGCACCGACGAGTGCCAGTCCAGCGACTCGCCCATCGTCATGGTCCAAGACATGCTCGAGTGCCAGGTTGGCCCCCGAATCCCAGCCCACCAGGACTGCCTTCTGCACGTCCATGGCGGTCAGGGTGTCCTGCAGAGCCGCAGGGTCGCTGCCGATGTCGGCATCGACCAACAGGACCGGGAAGTCGGAGGCAAGGCTGTCGACCACCGGCCAGAACAGCTCGGGCTGTGCGTCTCCGCCCACGAAGACCAGGGTGGGCTTGCCGGCCTTGGGGTCGCCGTAGCGCACGGCGTGGGACCAGGTGTCCGCGATGGCGGTTGGGGCCGTGGTCCAGGCCGGGGCCAGGGGTTCAGCGGCACCGATGAGTGCCCCCGGCTCGGACCAATACTGTGCGACCTGGGCACGGCTGCTGACGTAGCTAGGCTCGAGGTACTGGTCGGCATCTGGGTCGCAGGCGAGGTAGCGGTGCGCCGACGCTGTAGCCAAGGCTTGGATGCTGTGGTGGTACTGCCCGGCGTTGGGCCCGCAGGCGTCGGCCAGCTCGGGAACGAAGTTGTTGAACGCCATCTTCAGCAGGTCGTTGGCACACAGGTCGGTGAAGTCGAAGTGGCGTGCTCCATCGAGCTCGATGCGGTGTTTTGGGGCGACCGTCTGGTCATAGGCGATGCGCTGGTTCTCGGGGGTCGTGCTGTTGTCGGCACTGCCGCCGATAATCACCATCGATGCGCGCAGGTCGTAGGGCTCTTGGTTCCAGACCCCCACCATGCGGTCGTCAAAGGCGGGAGCGAGCGGCATGATCAGCATGGGCCGGTTGTCCATGGCGCCGGCCATGATGGCGGTCGACGCGCCGAAGCTGTGGCCGGTCCAGGCGATGCGGTCAGGGTCGTAGCCGCCGTGCAGGAACGAGTCGGTGTTGTTGACCTCGGTCTCGAGCCAGTCGGTCAGTGCCGCGACGTCATCGATGCGCTCGGCCACGGACTGGTCCGCGCTGGACGCACCGTCGAACAGGGTGTTGCCGACGTGGTCCACGCCGACCACGACGTAGCCATGGCTCGCCAGGTAGTCGGTCAGAAAGGTGGACTGGTAGCGAATGCCGCGGAATCCGTGGCTGAAGAGGATGACCCCGCGATTGCCGTCCGGAGCGGCCATGGCGGCATCGCGAATCGCGTCGGTCTCGACGATGGTGAACAGGTTGTCGCCGCCGCCAAAGGACAGCAATGCCCCCAAGCTGCCCAGCCCGCCGCCGGCAAGTGCCGTGAGGTCTTCAAGGGTGAAGCCATAGCTGACCCCAGGACCCGTGCTGCCAGCGGCGGCCGGGTACCAGACCTCGGTGACGAGTGGCCGGTCCGGGCGCAGGGGGTCGGTGACCGTCAATGTGCGCACACCGACGGGGTGCGGGCCGCGAACCGTGGGGTCGGAGGTGAGCATGGGATCGAGCCCATCGCAGCGCCGCGCCCCAAGTGGAGGAAGCTCGACCGGAGCCGGCGTCGTGTCGGCAGGGGCTGTGCCGTCGGCATCATCGTCTTGAGTGGGGTCAGCTGTTGGGTCATTGCCGTCGGCGATGTCTGCGCTGTCGTCGTCGATGTCGTCGTTTGCGACTGGGTAGTTTGTCATGTCGCCACAGGCGGAGAGGGCAAGAACAAGCAGAACGGACAGGCGCATGAGGAACTCCCTTCGAGGTCAGGTGAACGCCAGGTAGTCATTTTATGACTAGTGCGCAAGAGAATCAGTTAAGGTGGGACCATGGCCCGATCTAGCAAACCCTCGAAGATGGAACTGCTCATTCTCTCCAGCCTGATTCGGCAGCCTATGCATGGCTACGAGATCAAGATGGAGCTGCAATACAAGCATGTTCGCTTGTGGGCAAAGGCTGATCATGGGCACCTGTACGCCACATTGACGCGGCTCGAAAAGGGTGGCCAGATCACCGGCGCCGAGGTGGGTGCCGACCGTCGTCGCACTTTCACCATCAGCGACAGCGGACGAGCCCGCTTGCTCAAGGGCCTCGAAGACCTAGGACGTGCCGAGGACAGCACGCACTTCGACATCGACCTGTTTTTGTCCAGCAGCTTTGCTCTGCCCCAGGCCCGGGTCATTTCATTGCTCGCTGAGCGTCGCGATGGGCTTGTCAGGCAGCACGCCGAGGCCGTCGAGATTCAAGCGGGCATGTCCCCATATGTGCCGGCAGTCGCCCGCTTGATCATCGAGCACCGCGTCGAGCATCTGCAGCGCGAGCTCGCCTTTCTCGATCGCGTCAGCGAAGCGCTGCGGGCCCAGGCATCTTGGGCGCCAACACTGGGACAAGAGCGCATCGGCGACTTCATCGAGCGCACGGGCGCTGCTCTCGAAAACAAATAGTACAAAAAGGACTACCGAGGGGTCTCGCTCGAGTCACAGCCGCTGGTGGCCTCCCAACCGCGCTTGACGTAGCTGCGTCGCCAGCTGAACCACCGCTTCTTGGCGGCCTGTGCTTCTTGTTGCGTCGCCCAAGGGGCAGGGGCGATCAGCCAGAACCCCGGATTGAGTCCTGGAAATAGGCTCGACTCCATCAGGTACAGCGGTTCGGCGCTGCGCTTCTGGATGCGCCGGAGGGTCTGGTTCAGGATGTCGGGGTCCTCGTCCTCTTCGCGCACATCCATGATCAGAAACCAGCCATCGGTTCCGGCAAGGCGCCAGCTTCCGGCTTGTGCCAGCAGCGCCAATGCATCGCGCTTGTCGTGTGGAAGCCACTGGGCAAGCTGGTCGTCCCAGGTCCAGACGATGTGGCTGGGGACCTCTTCGCAGTTTGGAGGTGCGCCGGTGCGGTCTGCGTGAGCGACGACCCAGGTCTTGCCGCCTTTGTCCGAGATGCTGATGATGGGGCCCTTGCCGTCGGTCAGCAGTCGGTCCGGGGCCGTCTCGAGCAGCACTTGCTCGATCCATCCGGCGCGCGCGGCGCGGCGCACGATGACCGTGGAGCCGGCGATCTGTCCATCGACCATGTCCTTGGCCAGCACCACGCGAACGGGCCCCTGGTTGCCCGCGATTGTTTCTTCCTCGCGATACTCCGTAGCGATGCCACAGTCCCCGATCGGCGTGTGCGCTTCAGGCTGTGTACTGCGCAGCTCATAGCGGGGAGCGGTGTCTGTCGAGACCGCCACCGAGATGGCGATGGACTGGGTCGCCAGCGCGCATCCCTGTTGCTCGGTGCGAGACAGCAAGAAGGTGTGGTCTTGCCACTCGGGCCCCTCCCACAGGTCACTGCGGGCGAGGGAGAGCTGCACGTCCCCGTCGCACATCTGGGCCAAGGCCTGTCGCAGCGGATCACTCGTGCGGGCAGATGCCAGGGCCAGACCCGGCAGCAGCTCTGCGTGGCTGACCGGGGCCCGTCGCTCTTCGATGCGTGCGTCCGTGAGCAGGGTGGCGGCCGCGACGGGGTCGCACTCCACAGGAATCGCGACGGCCACACTGAACCAGGCTGCGACCAGAGCTACCACTCGGTCACCGTCAGCTGTCCGCCGTACAGCACCTCTCCGGTTGGATCTGGGAAGGCAGCGGGGGCCACAGCCCAGGTGCCGGGCATGCGCGCCCGCGCCCGCGGCAGTGGCAGCAGCAACGCCGTGTCGCGAGTGGCGCCGCTCTTGTGCAAGATCGTGCCCAGTGCCAATCCGCCACCGAAGCCAATGCCTGCGCCGATCAGCGATGCAGTCAGGATGGTTCTTCGGTCTTCGGTGGTCATGGCCGCTCCCAAGGCAAAACTCGAACCCACCACAACGCCGCCGGCGTCCGCGAGCCCGATGACCAGTGGCGGGGAGCTGATGGGAGGAGCGGCCATGGCGACGCCAAGCACGAAGCCGATGTCGGACCCAATGACCGTGCGAAGCAGGTAGCGTTCGTCGCTGAGATCGGCGGTGACTGCGCCCAGGTAGCCGCCCCATGCGCCGAGTGACAGCGACGAGAAGGTGTAGGTCAGCGGCACTTCGATCAGCGGCGTGATGGCGCCGGTGGCGATGCCTGCGGTGGCCGGCAGCAGGACGTACCAGCCATGCCCGGTCTGGGGCTGCACCACGCCAAACCACGCAGCGCTGTTCCACGTCGCCCAGCCGGTGAGCAAGGCCACGACGGCCACGTCGGGGTTGTCGATCTCTTCGGTGGCGACAGCCCCCACATAAGAGCCAAGCCCCATGCCCAGGGTGCCCACCGCGAGTGCGGATCCGCGCCAGACACGCCCGTTGTGCTGGTTGTCGGGGTCGATGAGCATGCCCGCCCCCAGTCCAAACCAGCTGCCATAGACCATCGACGAGGCGCCGCCCCACGCCGCTTGGTTGTCTGGATGCAGTGTGGCCGCGAGTCCGTAGCTGGTCAGCGCACCCGCGGCGGTGCCAGCGGCGAACATCAGCTCTGGGTATTGCAGGTCAAAGGGCAGCAACAGAGATGCGCCTCCTCCGTAGCTGACCCCGAGCACCATCATCCAACCGTCTGCGTCTTCGAGGTCGATCTTGGGGGCCACCGCGTGGCCGATCGAGTGGCCGGCCAGCAGGCCTAGGCCCGCGGCCAACTGCGGGGCGCGAACGGTGTGGGGGCGGTTCTGCCAATACGATTCGGTCGCCCGTTGGCCTTGAAATGCGATCGAATAGGCCAGCACTGAGGTCGACGCGGCCACGCCTGTGGCTTGCAAGGTGTCGAGCTGGCTGCCTTGGTGCTTTTCACGCAGGGCCAAGCCGGCACCAAGGCCAACCCCTTCCAACACAAATCCACCCACCCAGCCCGCATTGGCGCGGTTCGGGTCGTCCACCAATGATGCGCCAATGAGAGCGCCACCCACCGAGCCCGCGATGATGTTCGAGGACACAAACGCCGCGTCCTTGCGCTCCATGGGCCATGCGCTGCCGGCCAGCCAGCCAAAGGTGGCCCCTCCGACGCTGCCTCCGACGATACCGGCGGCCACCGCCGCGTTTGAATCGGACTGCCCCAGCCGGCCTCCCATTCCCAGTGCATGACCGAGCGCCCAGGCTCCGCCTACAGCGAGGTAGGGGGCGCCATCGGAGCTGGTCTGGCGCACAAGATCGCTCGCCATCTCGGGGAACTGGGTGCGGATCGTCGACAGCATGGCCTCGCGCAGGGCCGGTGGCAGACCGCGGCGCCGCAATGCAGTCATGATGGCGTCCGCACCTTCGATCTTGCCGAGCTCACCCAGAGAATGGCTGGCAGCCACGCGAACCTCCATCGGCAGCGTCTCGTTGGTCAACCAACGAGACAGTGGCTCGAGGCCCTCGCTGTAGTTGGCCAGGGCGTGCGCGGCTGCGACTGCGACCGGCACACTCCGGGTCTCTCCCGCGTGGGCGAGTGGAGCCACGGCCCGCACGTCGCCCAGCTTTCCCAGGCGTGCGGCGCCATCGGGGCCGGTGTCCTCGGACAGCAGCAGAACCAGCGCGCTCAGGAACCCGCGGTCTGCGTCTGCTCCACGGTCGACGTGGGCCCGAAGTGCCGCGATGACGTTGTCGATCTGCGTCGGGTTGTCGACGGCCAAGCGAACGCAGACCTCGACTTCGGCCCCCTCAGCGGCGTCCGCACACAGGCGAGCAGCGGAGACCGGGGGCGGCTCGACGGGAGTGGGCTCCGCAGGCGGAACGGCGGGAGTTGGCTCCGCAGGCGGCTCGGCGGGCTCGGCCGCAGGCTCCTCATCGACGGGCTCTGTGCTCTCTGTTCCCTCTTGTGCAGCGGCGATGAGGGAGAGCAGGAGCAGAAGCATGCGTCAGAGTACCTGTTTACAGTGCTTGCTTTCGGCGTTTAGGCGGTAGGTGGCGCTCGCTGTGCCCACCGAGATGGCGCAGGTCCATCCGTCCGCACCGTCGTCCACATTGACCGTGCGGCCGCCCATCGGCAGGGCAATCGCCTTTCTGCCGCCGTCGACGACTTGGCCCTCCACCGCCATCGACAATCCCTCGGGCACGATGAAGGTGATGGGAATCAGTGGCGCATTGGTTGGTGCAGTGGGCTGCTCTTCGGCGACTGCAGGCGGAGTGGGAACAGCCACCACCTTGCGCCTCGTGGGCTGGGGGGCGGTCTCGGCTGCTGGCACAGACGTCAGGTCTGGGGCGGGCTCGGTTGGCGCAGAGGGCTCGACTGGGGCCTCGACCTCTGGGCTTGCGATGTCGGGAACGCTCGGGCTGTCGGCCAAGGTCGGCTCCGCTGTGGGCTGCACCGCGGCTTGGGGACTCGGCGCGGTCCAGGTCAGGGTCACTCCGGCTGCAGACATCGCGAGCAACAGGCCAATGACGACGCCGCGGCCTGTCGGTCCAAGGCGCACGGTGCCGGTTGCAGGGGTGTCGACCCCTCCGGCGGTGGCAGTGGCGGTGAGGGCTCCGAAGGCATCTGCTGACCGCTCTTCGTTGACGACGGTGCCGTCAGCGGTGGACTGTCGCGCGTTCTCGATGTTGTCCGGCACCCACGCCTCGGACCACTGACGAAGGTCGGGCTTGCTCAGAGTCTGGGCGAGCTCCCGGGCGGTTGTGCTGACCTCGGCGGCGGTCGGTCGGTCCTGGGGGTCGAAGGCGCACATGCGGGCCACAAGCTCGCGGATCTCTGGCCAGGGGCCGACCACGTCGAGGGCAATCGCCATGTCCGTGCCAAAGGCGCCGCGGGCCAACCGCGGACGTTCGATGGGCTGGCCTCCTAGCAGCTCGAGCGCAGTGATTCCCAGAGAGAACACATCGCTTGGGGCCTCGGCCAGCCCTTCGAGCCAGCGCTCGGGCGCCATGTAGCGGGCCGTGCCGAACTGCTGGCTGCGGGTATCCGCCTCGCGCGTGTCGAACCGGGCTCTGGCGACACCAAAGTCCATCACCTTCACGCCTCCCCGTGCGGTCACCATGATGTTCGAGGGCTTGATGTCCCGATGCACGACGCGCAGCGGGTCGGATTTTCCAGACGGGACTGTGCACCAGGCAGCGTCGAGGGCGTCTGCGGTTGCAGCGACGATCTCCATGGACGCGCGAGGCGGAATGGGCACCTCGTCGAGCCGGGACAGGTCCACCCCGTCGATGGCCTCCATCAAGATGGCCAGGCGACCCTCGAGAGTGGTCAAGCCGTGGACGCGAACGATGTGTTCATGGGACAGGAGCGCCAACAGTCGAGCTTCATCGCGCAGCCTGCCGACCAGCTCTTGGTCGGCGCTCCACTGATCGTGCAGCCACTTCACCGCCAGGGTCTGCACGAAGTCCTCGTCTTCGCGCACTTCGGCCAGGTGGACAGCGCCGAATGCGCCCTCTCCCAATGTCTTGAGCAGCTTGAAGGCGCGCGGCATCAGCCAGCCAGCTTGTCGGCCAGCTCCAGCGGTGGCTGGCTGTCGGGGAGCTTGCCCCAGCCCCACTCCGAGAGCTTCATCTTTTCGACCTGCTGCATAAAGGCGATCAGCTGTTTGTCCGCTTTCACAGGGTTCTGGAAGTTGGCGTTGATCATGTTGAAGTTCGGTGTGTCACCGACGCCGAAGTAGCCGACCACAATCTTGCCCAGGAACAGACTGACGCGGTTGAAGAGCCAGCCGATCGGACCCCGACGCGCTTTTGTGATCAGCACAATCTGACCTTCGCTGGTGCCATCGGGTCCCAGTCGGTTCGCGAACAGTGTGTGGAAGTGCAGGAAGTCGGGGCCCAAGGTCACCGTGCCCATGGCGCCGTTCCAGTAGTTCAGCGAGTAGGTGACAGGTCCTTTGTAGAACATGCGCAGAAACCGGCCGATGCGGCTGTCTTTGGGGGCGTGGCGCGTGTTCTTGAACACCATGCGATTGGCGTCAACGACCTCGTACTCCATGTCGAGCAGGTAGCCGATGTGGTGCACGCTCTCGAAGTGCTGCACGTCGATGGCGTCGGACATGACGATGTTGGGGTGGCAGTTCTGTTTGTACTGGCTGCCCACCGACCAATCGGCTTCGACGCCTTCGAGCTCGGGCACCGTGATGACCGGGTGTCGGGCTGTCTTTGCGGTGTAGACCCAGATCAGGCCGTACTTCTCTTCGACGGGCCAGTGTCCGAGGCGAATGCCTGCGGGGGCTTCGTCCATGACTGGAACGTCGACCAAGCAGCCCTTGTCGTCGTATTTCCAGCGGTGGTACGGGCACTTGATGCAGGTGCCTTCGACCTTGCCAAGCGCCAAGTGAGCGCCTCGGTGCTTGCAGTGCGCGTCGAGTGCGACGGCCACCCCATCGTCGGTTCGGTATAGCACCAGCTCTTTGCCCATCAGGGACAGCGGCTGTGCCTGGCTGCGACCCAATTGGCTCGATGGCATGGCCCAGTACCAGCCTTCGACGACCCGATCTGGGCGGTTGAAGACGGTGAGATTGTCATTGGTGAGAGACGGCATTGACCTGCCTCTATCCTCCCACACTCCATCCGAGTGCAATCAACGTCAGGTAGAAGAGCACTTTCGGGATTCGGAAGAGCGAGCCGATGAACACGGGCTTCCAGGGGACCCCCGCGGCCCCCGCCCCCCATGTGCTGACGGCGAATGGAAAGGGCGTGGTGGCGGCGACAGCGATGGCCCATACCCCGTACTTATTGAGAAACGATGTGACCTTGTAGCGTCGAAGCTTGCGAGTGACCCAAGCGCTGCGACCCACCAACTTCCCCATCGCCCAGCCGAGGCTGCCAGAGCCGACGGACCCCGCCGACGCAAAGGCGAACA
Organism: uncultured Enterobacteriaceae bacterium; assembly: GCA_964471355.1. GTDB lineage: Bacteria > Myxococcota_A > UBA796 > UBA796 > CAYYHT01. The sequence goes on along the minus strand of CAYYHT010000037.1, from coordinate 9,296 downwards.
CGGTCCAGAAGCCCAGTCCGCCGCTGTATGCAAAGAACAGAATCGGCTCATGTGTCGTGAACGGGATGGCGTCCATGACGAATGTGGCCACCAAGACCCCCACCACCCCGAAGCTGTTGACAAAGCCCTCAGAGAATTGCTCCAAGGGTTCGCGCACAGTCAGGCCCAGTGCGATGATCACGATGATGAGTACCACCAGAGAGACACCGAGTCTCCAGATGAGCGTCGCTAGACTCAGCTCGTCATCTTGTGTCAGCTGCTCAGAATTTGGCGAGTTGTTGGCCAACGGTCCTCGCCTCGCCGGATAACAACAACTGCTCTGGAGGTCGCCGTGTTGCTGCTCCGCTTCCTGGTCCCAATGACTGCCCTGTTGCTTGCTCCCGTCGCCATGGCGGACGATGAGCCTGCTGAACCCGAAGAAACCGACGAAGCCGAAGAAGACGATGCCGGCGGAGGTTGGGTCACTGCCGGCGGTGGTGACTTGTCCAGCGCCGAGATGGAGCTTGACGAGATGAGCGCCTGGGCGGCACTCGAGCGCCTGCCTCCGAAGTACAGCTGGGAGCTTGGCGTGTCCGCCAGCTTCGGTGACATCACCTATTGGAACGATCACCGCAGCTACACCGGGCCGTATATCGGCCAGGGATTCCGGGTCGGCTGGGGCCGCAACATGTCTGGCGGCGACCATCGCTTGGGCGTGCAGACCAACTGGTCTATCGAAGGCCCAGTGCCGCTGTACTACACGATGGCGCTCGATCCGCTGCCCAGCTGGGACATGATCAGCCACAACATCCAGGTGGGCGCGTCCCTTGGACCATCGCTCTTGCTTCACTCGATGTTGGGCGAGGGCGTGTTTGCAGGGATTGCCCCCAGTGCGGCCGTCCGCATGGGCTACAGCCAGAGCTGGACGCGGGTCGGACGTCGCGTCTTTGTCGTACTCGAACCGCGGGTCAGGCTGATCGGAGGCGAGCCGCAGCTGGTCGGCGCCATCGTCGTCGGGCAGGGCCGCGGACGCTAGGCACAGCGGCGTTCCTTAGGAAGAGTGGGGCGCTCCAATGTGGCGTTCAGCATGTACCTGCGCTGAAGCTCAGCGTCGGCGGCGAGCCAGCAGCGCCGCCATTCCGACGATCAGCCACCCCGACGAGCCGCCGGTACTCGTGCAGCCGCAGCCGAGCCCGACAAAGTCGGTGACGCCGTCGCAGTCGTTGTCCACGCCGTCACCGTCCACTTCCGTCGCACCGGGATGGATGAGCTCGTTGTCGTCGTTGCAGTCGATGGAGGCCGTATAGCCATCGCCGTCGCAGTCTTCGCAGGTGTCCGCATCGGCGTCTGAATCGGTGTCCGTGTCCGTGTCCGAATCGGTGTCGGCGTCGGTATCTGAGTCCGTGTCGGCATCGGCGTCCGAATCGGTGTCGGTGTCGGTGTCCGAGTCGGTGTCTGTGTCTGTGTCTGTGTCTGTGTCTCCCTCGACGCAGTTGTCGGGCGGATAGAGCGAGGCATCGGTGTCGTTGCAGTCCTGGTTATTTCCGTTCGGGCCTTCGAATCCATCGCCGTCCACATCGAGGTCGACGCAGTCCGGCTCGCCGTCTCCATCGAGGTCGCCGTAGGTCTCGACGATGTTGCTGTCGCAGTCCTGATCGATGAGATCGCAGATCTCAGCGGCGCCCGGGTAGGTGCCGGGGGCGCCGTCGTCGCAGTCGGTGCTGAAGTCGTTCTGACCGATGTCGTCGCAGTCGCCGTCGGCATCGGTGTGCGGGCTGGAGCCACCGTGGCCGTCGAGGTCATTGTCGTGGTAGCAGCTGACGGTGTCGGTGCCGTTGCAGTCCTCGTCGATGCCGTTGTCGACAATGTCGGCGGCGCCGTTGTAGACCGCGGGATTGTTCGGTTCGCAGTCGGTGCTGTCGGGATCGCCATCGTCGTCGGCATCTGGGGCGCCGCAGCCTTCGGTCATGTCCCCGTCGCAGTCGCTGTCGATGCTGTCGCACTGCTCAAGCGCGCCTGGGTAGATGTCGCCGTCGCCGTCGTCGCAATCGTCGCCGCCACACGAGTCGTCGTTGTGTCCGTCGCTGTCGCCGTCGCCACAGGTCGAGACGCCACTGGGCTCGAACAGCAGTGCATCGGTCGCATTGAGAACCGACGAGTTGTAGCTGCGCTGCAGGTAGTAGCCGCTGAGGTAGCCGCCACCGGCCTTGTCCTGAATACCGACGGTGGCGCTGGCTCCCTTGCTGATGCTCGCGTTGCCGAAGTCGACATCGAGGTAGTGGAATTCGATGTTGCCGCTCGGGTACAGGTGGGCCTGCACGCTGATTCCGCTGGTGCCAGAAGTCACGCCATGGGTCGCTTCTTCCCAGCTGATGATCACCCGGTCTGTTCCGGTGTCGTAGTAGTGGTAGACGCCAGCACCGGTGGTCTGCGGGTTCAGATCATCCCAGTAGACTGCGATGTCGGGCGCGCTCGCACCACTGTAGGGAAGGCTGTTGTTGTTGTGATGCACCGTGCCCGTGTTGGCGAAGCGGATGCCTCCATTGCTGCCGACCATGACCTCGGTGTAGGTGTTTCCGTAGAAGGGAAAGGCCCAGGGCAGGGTGAGGTAGTTCTCGGCGTCGTCCCACAGGCCCAGGTCGGTGCCGATGAAGCGCAGGACCAAGAAGTCCGAGTCCGTGTCGTTGTAGACGTAGCCATAGGCGTCTGGCCCGCCACTCACAGCGAGTGCGGGGCTGCTTGCGAACAGCGTCAGGGCGAGGAGAGAACGAACCACGGGCGACTCCGCATGAGGTGTCAGGTGCCACCTGATACTCGGAGTCTGGAAGAGCTGCAACTGTCAGGCCGCTTTTTGCTCCATCTGGACAACTGGCTTCTGGTCGTCGGGCAGGTGCGCTTTCATGATGGACCACAGCTCGTAGGCGTGCTCGTCGACGGTCTCTTTGGTCCATGAGCTGGTGTCGACCGGGGGCAGCACGGTGATGTCAATGGGCACTGGCCGCACGCGGATGCTGCCCTTCTCCCATGCTCGGTGCGCCCCGGACACGACCACCGGAACCACCGGAAGTCCGGTCGACAGCGCCATGTGGATGATGCCCTTCTTGAGGGGCAGCAGGCGCCCGTCGCGTGATCGGGTGCCTTCGGGGAACATGAAGATGGACAAGCCAAACCGGGTGACGTCATTGGCCAGGTCGAGCATCGATGCGATGGCGGCCTGCCGGTTGCTGCGGTCGATGCGCAGGTGGCCAGACAAGAAGTACATCTGGCCGAAGAAGGGCCAGTAGATGATCTCCCGTTTGACGACGCCGCAGGTTCCGATGGGCGACAGGTACATCGCCAAAAACGCGTCCATGACGCTGCTGTGGTTGCACACATAGATCGCCGGACGGGCGCGATCGAGGTGTTCTTCGCCAATGAGGGTCATGGGGCAGCCCGACAGCTTGAGCACCAGCGAGGCGGTGATCTGTCCCCAGTAGTTGCACGAGCGGATGCGCAGGTTGCGGCTGGGCAACAGGATCAACAACACGCACATCTGAACCATGACGGCAGATGCGACAAGGATCCAGCCCGCTACGAAACGGAGAGCGCCGGCGATAGTCTCCATGCCGGCCACTATAGACCGCGTTTCCTCAGCTGCCGAGGTCGTCGATCTTGGCCGCGAGCACGAAGTCCGACAACACCAGGCCATCGATCTTGTGGGTCCAGATGTCGACCTTGGCCGTGCCCCAGGTGAAACTGATGTTTGGATGATGGCCTTCTTCCTCGGCAATCGCTCCGATTCGATTCACCAGAGCCAGGGCCTGGGCAAAGTCGGGGAAGGTGAAGGTCTTGGACAGATGGTGGTAGTCAACGACCTCCCATCCGTCGGTCAACTGCGGTCTCAGCTCGTCGATCTGTTCTGGAGTCATCGGCGGAATGCCACCGCGGCAGGGAATGCAATGCTTGGCTGACAGGTCGGACACGTTCACCTCGGGGTGGCGGCTGCCTAACCTATCCTTGACGAACCGATGGACGGGCTGCCGGTCGACTCATGCATGCATCAACTGTCCCTGCTGCTCTTGCTGTGGAGCGCGCCCGCTGTGGCCGCCTGCGGTGCGCCCGATTCCCTTGAGTTCCGCGAGTGGTTCGTCCGCCAGGACTCCGTCGTGTTCGAGGTGCAGCAGCCACGCTGTGACCCGGTTCCGCCGACTCTGCACTTGTTGGCTCCAAGAGAGCCGGCGCCAGATGGAGGGTGGCTGGTGCAGGTGGCCGCAACTCCGGACTTCGACGATGCGGTGGAGGTTGCTGGCTTTGGCGCATCTTCTAGGGGTCAGGATCCTCCTATTCCTATTCGCCAACCGCTGTGAACCCGCTGTCTGTAGGAGTGCAGACGGGGTCAGGATCCTCCCATTCCTATTACCCCGGAAATTTGGAGGCACTTCTATGCGCTCGAATAGGAATGGGAGGATCCTGACCCCTGCTACGTGGGCCATCCAAGCGAATCGGCGCGTGCGGGCGAATAGGAATAGGAGGATCCTGACCCCTCCACCCGCCCGTGTCTACAGCTGCCGGTAGAGCGCTTCATACTTGGCTGCACAGGCCTCGAGCGCGTACCGCTCGGTGACCAGCGCCAGGCTCTTTGCACCGAGCTGCTGCCGCTCATCGTTGCTTAGCTTGGTGAACACCTCCAGCCGATCGGCCAGCAGACTGGGGTCACCAGGCATGACGGTCCAGCCTCCGGCGCCTTGGTCGACGACAATTCCAGCGCCCCCTTTGCTGGTCACCAGCACTGGCAGTCGGGCTGCACATGCCTCCAACAGTGCCAGGGGCAGCGCTTCGGACAGACTCGGCAACACGAACAGGTCGAAGCCGGCCAAGCGATCGGGCACATCGGCGACCCGCCCGGTAAAGCTCACGCGGTCCCGCAGGTCTGCTGCATCGACCAGGCCCTCGAGCTCGTCGCGCAGCTCTCCGTCGCCCACCATGACCAGCCGGACGTCGACCCCGCGGTTTCGAAGCAACTCGACCGCCTCGATCAGAAAGCGCTGGCCCTTGATGGCGGTGTGGCGGCCGACGGTTCCGATGACGGGAGGCTTGCCCTCCAGCGCGCTCACCGGCCGTCCGGTCAGCGGGATGCCGTTCTCGATCACGCTGACCCGAGAGGTGTACCCCTTGTGTTTGAGCATGTCTGCGGAGCTCGGTGAGCACGCCACCATGTGGCTGACCCGCTTGGACAGCAGCCGCTCGATGCGGCGCACCAACGCCAATTCTTCTTCGTGCGCGGCGTGCTTGGTGTGCACCCAGTGCGGCACGCGAGCCAGTCTGCTGGCGACTCCACCCCACGACAACGCCGTGAACAGGTGGGTATGGACGATGTCGGGACGCAGCTGCCGCAGCTTTCGAGCCAGCCTGGGCAGAACCGTGGCATCCCAGCGGCTTGATTTCCCAAGGATGTGGGTGCGCCGGCGCAGCTCGGGAGACAGCCGTTCAAGCAGCGGCCCGCCCGCTGATACGCACACGATGTGGGTGTCCAGGCCCTGGTCGAGCTGGTGCTGCGCCAGTCGAATGACGAACGTCTCGGCGCCCCCGACGACCAGCGACGGGATGATCTGAACGACCTTCAGGACAACGCTCGGCGGTACCAGTCGATGGTCTCGGCCATGCCGGCGTCGAAGTCGGCTTGCGGCGTCCAGTCCAAGTCCGCTCCGGCTTCGCTGATGTCTGCCACCGAGAAGCGCACGTCGCCAGCGCGCTCGGCACGGAACTCGACCGGTACCTCCGCAACAGTGCTCTGGACGTAGCGGACCAGCTGATTGACGGTGGTCATGCTGCCGGCGCCGATGTTGTAGACCTTGCCGCCGGTGCAGGCGCAGGTGGCGGCCCTCACGTTCGCCCGTGCCACATCCGACACGTGAACGAAGTCGCGTCCCTGGTCGCCGTCGCCAAAGACGAGCAGCGGTTGGCCCTTCAGAGCCCGTTCGACGAACTTGGGGATGACCGCTGCGTACGGGCCGTTTGGATCTTGGCGGGGGCCGAACACGTTGAAGTAGCGCAACCCGACACAGGGCAGCCCGAGCGTACGGCTGTAGCTCTGGGCGTACAGCTCGTCTGCGGCCTTTGCTGCTGCATAGGGGCTCTCGGCAGCCACCCGCATCGTCTCGCGCTTGGGAATCTCTTCAGAGGAGCCGTACACCGCCGAGCTCGAGGCATAGGCCACCTGCGCCACTCCCTCGCGTCGAGCCGCTTCGAACACAACCACAGTGCCGTGAACATTGGTGGTGTCATAGGCGACCGGATCTTCGCAAGAGCCCGGCACAGAGGGATTGGCGGCCAGATGGATGACGTTGCTGCAGCCGTTCATCGCCTCGGCCACGGCACGGGGATCGGACACCGACCCCTTGATGAACTCGACATCGAATCCATCGAGATTCTGCAGGTGTCCGCTGGACAGGTCGTCAATCACCCGCACTCGATGTCCCTCTTCGAGCAGCAGGGCAACGGTGTGAGAGCCGATGAATCCGGCTCCGCCAGTCACCAGGAACATGGGACGACTCCTACAAGGACGAGTTCATGCTCGCCGCGGGCAGCATAGAGTAAGCGCCCGTAAGCGAGCACTTCGCACTTTATGGGTGACATGGGCGCCACAATCCTTCACCCCGGTCGCCACAATGCGCTTCTCGCCTCCCCTTTTTCTCGTGCTCTCGGCGTGCAATGCCGCTCCCCGCTTCTCGGAGCCCTTCGGTCCAAATCAACTTCGGTTCGTCGAGGAAGAGGCGCTCGTTGGTGCGCCGATGGCGATGGGCACGTCGAGCGCTGTGGTGTTTGACTCGCTTGTGGAGGGCACGACGGTCGTCAGCAGTGATCCCTCTGTCATTGCCGTTGGCGAGGTTCAGTACGAGCCCTCGTACGGCTTGTACTTTGCGTCGACCTACGCAAGCGGCCCGGGCGCGTCGGTTCTGAGCCTGCGAGACCCAAACGGGATCGAGCTCGAGGCCCATCCGATCACCGTTGGCATTCCCGACCGACTCGAGCTGCACAGCTCGACGGACATGTACCTGCACCAAGCCGATACGCAGGTCCAAGAGCTTGTCCTGTTGGCCGATGGCGAGGCCACATTCAACGTCCGGCTGTTCGAGGGAGAGCAGCGATTGGGAGGGGTGGGCGTGGTGACCATCAACGGCAGCAACAACCTGTGGGTCCAGCACAGTGAGACCCATGTCGACGCGCACCGAGAGTGGATTCGGTTGATGAGCGGAGCGCCTGGCGAGCACAGGCTGAGCCTGCGTGTGGGCGAGCAGGCGATGGCCGATTGGACGCTGAGGGTCGTCGAGCCCGATGAAATCGCCTCGTTGACCATCGCAGAGCAACAGGCCGGCGATCCGTGGCCGGGAGACACGCGCTATGTCGCTGCAGTTGCGCACACAGCGGACGGCGACCGCGTGTACGGAGTCGACGCGGACTGGCTTGCAAATGGGCGGTCGATTCGATCCGGGGCGTCCGGTGACATGTACCTGTACGTCCACAGCGAGGATGCAGAGGAACAGTTCACCGCGGTGGTCGGTGACCTGCGGGTGTCGCGGACACTTCCGGCAGACCACGGCTTTGTGACGAGCAGCAATGAACTGGGCTGTGACACGACCTCTGGTGCCAGATGGCTGGGTCTGCTTGCATTCCCACTGGTGCTGAGTCGACGGCGGACCTCCTAGCAGCGGTTTTCAGTGGCCGATCGGCCGATTACCCGGGCTGTCTCATTGGAGGTCCCCGTGTCCCAGCCCCAAGTCGGCATCGTGATGGGCAGCTCGTCTGACAAGCCCACCGTTCAGCGCACCCTCGACACTCTCGATGCGCTCGAGATCAGCTACGAGGTCCGCGTCCTGTCCGCGCACCGCACCCCCACTCAGCTGCACGCGTGGATTGTCGACGCTGAAGCGCGCGGAGCGCAGGTGTTCATCGCCGCGGCGGGCATGTCTGCCGCCCTTCCTGGCGTCGTCGCTGCGACCACGCTGCGTCCGGTACTCGGGGTGCCGATTGCGTCCGGACCCCTCGGCGGAGTCGACGCTCTGCTCGCCATCGCCCAGATGCCTGGTGGCATTCCGGTCGGCACATTGGCGGTTGGAAACGCCGGCGCAACCAATGCCGCCATCCTCTCGGCGCAGATCCTCGGACTGTCGGACCCAGCCATTACAGAGCGCTTGGCGCTGTATAGAGCAGCCAAGGCCGCCAAGGTGCTGCAGGCCAACGACACCATTTGACGTCGCAAGCCTGACAATCTCGGTTATACAGCGCCGCTGTCGCCTGGAGGCACCTTTGACCCGAATTTCCGCTGTCCTGATTGCCGGTCTGATGATGACCGCCGGTTGCACCGATCCCGAAATGGAGCAGCGCGTTGCTCAGCTCGAGCAGCGCTCGACGGACCTCGAGGCCAAGGTAAAGGCCCTTGAGTCTCGCCCGGCTGGTCCCGCAGGCCGCCCGCAGGTCGACCCCGAGAAAGAGAAGCTCGCTAGCGCACTGCTGCGCGAAGCCAGCCAAGCCAACGAGGCCATGAACTACGACCTCGCCAAGGCCAAGCTCAAAGAGCTCCAGGCCAAGTTCCCCGAGACTCGTTCTTCTCGCCAGAGCCGTCGGCTCTCGATGGACCTCGAGCTGCTCGGCAAAGACGCCGGCGAGATGGAAGTCGAGAAGTGGTTTCAGGGCAACGCCAACATGAACGACGGCAAGGCCACGTTCTTGGTGTTCTGGGAGGAATGGTGCCCCCACTGCCGCCGTGAAGTGCCCAAGGCTCAGGCCACCTTCGACAAGTACAACAGCCAGGGCTTGAACCTGGTGGCGGTCACCAAGATCACCAAGACCTCGACCAACGAAAAGGTCGACGCGTTCATCTCCGAGAACAATCTGACCTACCCGATCGCCAAAGAGACCGGCGCCCTGTCAGAGCGGTTCGGCATCCGTGGCATCCCGGCAGCGGCCGTGGTCAAAGACGGCAAGGTCGTCTGGCGCGGGCACCCGGCCAAGGTGACCGACTCCATGATTGAAGGCTGGATCTCCGGTTGATCTCGCTTGTCGTTCTGGCCTTGCTAGGCTGCGTGCCCAAGGCCCAGTACGAACAGTCTCTGGCGGCCCAGGCCGTGCTCGAGGCGCGTGTAGCGTCTCTCGAAGCGCGGGTCTCTGCTGCCGAGGCACGACTCGATGCCACCAAGCCGCACAGCGGTGGGGCGGTGGACCCGGCACGGGAACAGGCGGCATCCCAGCTGCTTCGCGAGGCATCTCAAGCCATGGATGCCATGGACTGGGAGCTTGCACGGGCCAAGGTCAAAGAGCTGAACGACAAGTACTCGGAC
>CAYYHT010000036.1:5708-21221 GCA_964471355.1 uncultured Enterobacteriaceae bacterium | reverse complement strand
GTGCATGCTGTGTTGGCCTCATCTGATGCTCGAGGGCATGGCGATTGCGGCGTTTGTGGCCCGAGCCAGCGTCGCCTACATCTACATCCGCGGCGAGTTCAAGGACCCGATCCGATCGGTTGAGCGAGCGCTGAAAGAGGCGGCACCGCACCTGGACTGGCTCGAGATTCGCCTGGTCACTGGGCATGGCGCCTACATCTGCGGCGAAGAGACCGCCTTGATCGAGGCCATCGAGGGCCGCCGTGGCATGCCGCGGCTCAAGCCGCCCTACCCGACCGAACAGGGCTTGTGGGGCAAGCCCACGCTGATGAACAACGTCGAGACCCTGTGCTGCGTGCCTTCGATCGTCGAGCGCGGCGGCCAGTGGTTCAAGGACTTGGGGCGCACCGAGCCCGGCACCAAGCTGTACTGCATCTCGGGGCATGTGCTCAGGCCCGGGGTCTATGAGCTGCCGCTGGGGGTGAGCCTGGACGAGCTGGTCGAGGCGGCGGGAGGCTACGACGGCACACCTCGGGCCTTCTCTCCGGGCGGGGCCAGCAGTGGCTTTCTGCCCATGAGTGAGTCCGGTCGTGCCCTCGACTTCCGCGGCTTGCCCGCCATCGGCACCATGCTGGGCAGCGCGGGCGTGGTCGTGCTGAATGACACGGTCGACATGAAGAGTGCGGTCCGCTGGCAGCAGGTCTTCTTTGAGGACGAGAGCTGCGGACAGTGTGCTCCGTGCCGCATTGGCTGTCGGATCCAACGGCAAGCCCTGGACCGCTTCATCGACAGCGGCGATGCCGACAATCTTGACCTCGTGCCCGATGTGGCCTGGGAGATGGAAGAGGGCTCGATCTGTGGGCTGGGCATGGTCGCGAGTTGGCCACTGACGTCAGCCATGAAACACTTCCCTGAGGACTTCTCGTGAGCATCAAACTCACCATCGATGGCCAGCAGGTCGAGGCTCAGGCTGGCGACACTGTGCTGGACGCGTGCCGTACTGCGGGGGTCGACGTGCCCACGCTGTGCCACGAAGATCGGGTGGATCCGATGGGGTCGTGTCGCATGTGCCTGGTCGAGGTGCAAGGCCAACGTCGCCTGCAGCCGTCGTGCGCCTTCAAGGCGGCCGATGGCCAAGTGGTGACGACCGCGAGCAAGCGTGTGCAGCGGCACCGGCAGGTCTTGCTGTCGATGTACCTCGCCGATCACGAGCTCGATGTGGACGGCTTGCCCAAGCAGCGCGGTGTCGGCAACCAGCTGCGCGACCATGCAATCGCCTACGGGACGGGCCCGGTCATTCCCGCTGTCGACGCGCCTCGGGTCTATCGCCAGGACGACAATCCCTACATCCACTTCGACCCCGAAGCCTGTGTGCTGTGCAACCTGTGTGTGCGCTATTGCGACGAAGTCGAAGCGGTCAGCGCCATCACCCTGGCTCACCGCGGCGCCCAGACCACCATCGCCACGGCGGATCAGACGTCGCTGTTGGACTCGAGCTGCGAGATGTGCGGCGGCTGCATTGCTGTGTGCCCGACGGGTGCCATGACCGAGAAGCCATCGGTGGGCTCGCTGATCGCTGAGGAGACGGTGACGGCGACGACGTGCAACTTCTGTGGAGTGGGCTGCCAGCTAAATCTGCACGTCAAAGACGACCGGGTTGTGCGCGTGACATCACCCGAGCCCGGCACGACCGTGAACGACGGCAACCTGTGCATCAAGGGCCGGTTCTCGTACGAGTTCATCCACCACGACGAGCGGCTGACCGAGCCACTTGTTCGGGGCCAGGACGGACAGCTGCGCCCGACCACCTGGGAGCACGCCATGGACGTGGCTGCAAAGGGGCTCATGGGAGTTCGCGACCGGCACGGTGCAGACGCAATGGGCTTCATCTCCTCCTCCCGCTGCACTGGCGAAGAGAACTACCTGGTCCAGAAGCTCTCCAGAGCGGCGTTCGGCACGAACAACTGCCATCAATGTGCGGCCACTTGACACGCTCCAACCGTCGCCGGTCTGGTGACAATGTTTGGAGCGGGCGCGATGACGAACTCCATTCCCGAGATTCGGGACACACAGCTGATGTTCGTCATTGGCAGCAACACGACCGAGGCGCATCCCATCATCGCGATGGAGATGAAGCGGGCAGTCCGGAACGGCGCCAAGCTCATTGTGGCCGATCCACGGGCCATTTGGCTGTCCGAGGTCGCCGACATTCACATGCAGCTCAAGCCGGGCACCGATGTGGCTCTGCTGACGGCGATGGCCCACGTCATCATTGGTGAAGATCTGCACGACAAGGCGTTCATCGCTGAGCACTGCGAGAACTTCGACGAGGTCGTGCAGGCGGTGAAGGAGACCACGCCGGAGTGGGCCGAGGAGATCACCGGGGTCCCAGCCGACGACATCCGAACAGCCGCCCGCATGTACGCCACCACCGACAAGGCGGGCATCTACTACACCTTGGGCATCACCGAGCACACCCACGGCACCGACAACGTCTACAGCCTGGCCAATCTGGTGCTGATGACCGGGCACCTGGGCAAGCGCAGCGCCGGCATGAATCCGCTTCGAGGGCAGAACAACGTGCAAGGCGCCAACGATTCGGGGGCCAGTCCGGTGTTCTATCCGGGCTACCAGCGGGTCTCGGATCCCGCGGCCCGTGAGCGCTTTGAGGCCGCCTGGGGAGTGCCTCTGTCCCACGACGATGGCCTCAACCTGAACGTGATGATGAAGGCCATGGCCAAGGGCACGATGAAGGGCCTGTTCATCATGGGCGAGGACGTGGTGCTGTCCGAGCCGAACGCCGAGAACATCGAGTACGGGCTGAACCAAGTCGAGTTCGTCGTGCAGCAGGACATCTTCCTGAACGAGACCAGCCGCTTTGCGGACGTCATCTTGCCGGCGGCCTGCTTCGCCGAAAAGGACGGGGTGTTCACCAACTCAGACCGGCGCGTGCAGCGCGTTCGCAAGGCGGTCAGCCCTCCGGGTGAGGCGCGTGCGGACTGGAAGATTCTGGTCGAGCTGGCGCAGCGCTGTGGCTACCCAATGCCCGACTACGCGGGACCCGCTGAGATCTACGCCGAGATGGCCAGCCTGGCCGACAAGTTCAGCGGCATCAGCCACGAGCGCATCGAAGCCGAGGGCGGCCTGCAGTGGCCTTGTCCCACTCCTGACCATCCCGGAACGCCGACCCTGCACGAGGACGGAGTGCTGCGTGGAAAGGGGCACTTTGAGGGCGTGGCCTATCGCCCAAGTGCCGAGCTTCCCGATGGCGACTACCCACTGCTTCTGTCGACTGGGCGGACGCTCTACCACTACAACTCGGCCACTCAGACCACCCGTGCGGCCGGGGCCATGGCCAAGCAGCCCGAGAACTTCGTCGAGATGCACAAGCGCGACGCCAAGAAGCGGGGCCTGTGGCACGGAGACCGGGTTGTGGTGACGTCCCGGCGGGGCGCAATCGAGTGTGTGGTCGACATTAGCGGCCGCATGCGACCCGGGTGTGTCTGGATGCCGCTTCACTTCGCCGAGAGCAACACCAATCGCCTGACGAACGACGCGGGAGATTCCATCACCGGTACCGGGGAATACAAGGTCTGCGCGGTACGGATCGCAGGCGTCGGAAAAAACGAAGCGGCGAAATAGGCTGTATTAGGCTTGCTGTGCGTTCTTTCGTGGCGCTGAGAGGGCCTCTTGGGATAGGATTGTGAATCGCGTTCCTCCGCGATGCACATTCTGGAGACTGGTATGTCCAAGGCAAAGCGCCCTCAAAAGGCGGCAGCACCCTCCGCTAAGTCGAACTCAGCCGACACCGAACTCGCCGCGAGCCCGGTGAGCAACGAGGCTGAGCAGGCCTCGATGGGGCAAGAAGAAGAAGAGGAGACACCCACCCTCGACGCAGCCGTCGAAGGCAATGGCGTGGCGGCCGAAGCGCCCAACGACCCGTGGGCCGATGCGACCGGCGATGGTGGCGATCCGCTGCCCTATGGCAACGACATGGAGGCCGCCTTCGGAGATGTCTCAGGACTGACCGCCCACACCGGAAAGGGCGAAGAAATGGACGCCCTGGGCGGCAACGCCGGCAGCAAGGATGGGGACATTGCCTTCGCTGACGACTCGCCCTCCAAAGAGCTCGTGGCCGAAGAGGTCGCACACAGCAAGCAGGGCGATGCCAATGCCGCCGAAGGCTCGGTCAGCAGTGGCAACGAGTCGGCCGAGGGCGAGGCGCGTGGGGCGGCCAAACAAGCGGCTGTGGGCCAGAAGCCCGAGCCCATGAAAGAGACCCGCTCGGCGGACATCCACCTGAACAACGAGAAGGGAAAAAGGCGGGGCAAGACCGTCAGTGGCGGTTCGGACACCGATTCTTCGAACCTCAAATACGCAACCACCGAGTTCGGCAAGTTCGAGATCCACCCGGACCCCGAGGGCTTCTTTGCCAAGATGGGCTTCGCCCTAAAGACGGCCGAGAAAGAGGGCTATACGGTCATCGCGCAGTCGGACTTCACCGAAAAGAAGCAGGCCAACGAGCGCCTGGTCAAGGCGCGCACAGCCATTCTCGGGTACGCCAAGACAGCCAAGACCGAGAGCTGGTGTGAGACCCTCAACCGGGCCATGAACGCAATTCCGCAGGCCGACCGCGAGGCGTTGCACGCCGACCCTGTGTTCCTGAACGACCCGATCTGGCAGTCCAAGCCCGAGCTGCTGGTGACCATCACCAACAAGCTCGACCCGCTGTTCTTCTTTGCCAAGGACCTCGGACGCGCCTGGGAAGAAGGCAAGGCCAACGCCGACTTCGTCAAGACCTGGGCAGGCAGCCACGCCGGCTCCTGCGAGCGGGCCCTGACCGACGCCAGCGTGCTCGGCGTCATGGGCGCCTACCTGACGGCCAAAGACTTCGCACTGGCCACCCAATACTTGATGGGCAAGGGGCAACTGCCAGACGACGCGCGCTCCCGCATGCAGCGCGCCCTCGAAGCGGGCGATGACAAGGAATTCCGCGTTGCCTGGACCGACGTCTGCTCGGACGCCACCCTGCTTGCCAGCTACCAGAACGACGCCAACTTCCTGATGACCGTCGAGTCCAAGATGCCCACGGTCATCTTCGACTTGGTGCGCACGACCCTCGAAGGCGGAGTCGGCGGAGCCAACGAGAGCTACGAACTGCTCGAAGACGAGAAGGGGCTGGTCGACACGGCGGCTGCCAAGACCAGCAAGGCTCTGTGGACCGAGTTCGACGCCTATTGGTGCGAGGACGCGGCCGTCCTGAGCGCGCTCAACGGGTTCTTCTCGGCCGTCGACGCCCTGCTGTCTGCCGTCACCGACGAGAAACAGAAAGCGGCCAAGACCGAACAGGCCCGGGACATTCTCAAGCAGACCTACTTGGGCTACTACGGCAAGTCCATCAACCATGGCATCTGTGCCGGCATGTCTGGCGGCGACAAGAAAGAGGCCCTGGCGCTGGTCAAGAGCCAAGAAGTCGAGACCGGACCGTCCAAAGAAGGCGAGGGCGAAGGCTCGAGTCTGCCGCTCAAGATGACCGACGAAGAGAAGAAGAAGCTCGCCCGTCCGCTCGAGACGGCCATCAAGACGATGCGCAACGAGTTCGACTCGTACTGGTGCGAAGACGCCGTCGTCACGGGAGCCATCGACACCTACGATGCCGCGGTCAAAGAGACCATCACCAACCCCGACGAGAAGGACCCCAACCAGCGCCCGGCCATGATCTCGCGTCGCAACGACGCGCGAAGCTGGCTGGACCGCGAGTACCAGGGTCGGTACGGCGAGAGCCTGCAGTCGGCCATCGCCGGCGGCATGAGCGGCAACACCGCAACCAAGGCCTCGGGCTTCTTTGCCAGGGCCGAAGAGAACGAGCTGCCCCCGGTCGAGAGCGACACCTACACCGAAGAGATGAGCGACTCTGAAAAGAAGCGCGCTCTGGACGCGGGCCGCAAAGGTGCTGGCATCCTCAACGCCGCCTTGGACGTGATGTTTGTGGACGACGCGCAGGTGCACGCCGCCATGAGCACGGCCCAGATGCTCATGCGCAACTCGGTCCATCCTATGCACGTGCTGGGGCCCAAGGGCAACTCGCCGACCGGCGACGACGCGCGCTTCTTCTTGGTCAAGACTCGCCTGGCGATGGTCACCCTCAAAGAGGCCTACGACGCACAGTACGGCTCTCTGGTGGGCGAGCTGCACGACTGTGTCGACGACTCGGCCGTGCTCAACTTCTGCCTGATGGCGGTGGGCGACCGCGGCGGCGCCAACAACGAAGCCATCGACGCGGCGGTCGGCAACTCCAAGGACCCCGAAAAGTTCGGCCAGATGCTGGTGACCTTCGACCTGCAGGTCAACGCACTTGCGGCTCGATTCGCAGACGAGCTGTACGACTCGGGCATGACCGACTGGGTCGGCGACGACGCAGTGGCTTCGCTGTGCAAGAGCTTCACCACGATGAAGCAGAGGTTCTCAGAGCTCCCAGAGCTGTCCGAGGACTTCAACGAAGACTCGTATCTCGAGTACCTCAACCGCGCCTACCTGCCCCTTGGTGGCTCTCTGGCCCAGGGCATCCAGGCCGGCCTGGACCCCAAGAACGCCGAGGATGCCCTCAAGGAACTGGGTCTGGGCAGCTTTGCCTCGGCCACAGTCAAGCGCGACGAAGAGCTGGCCGAGCAGAGCAGCGAGGCCGCTGACGCCAAGCAGGAAATCACCCCGATTCTGTCCAAGCTGTTCTATGTGATCGAGGACCTGCCCGCGTCGGTGAACACCACAGGCAGCTTGGTTGCAGCGGGCATCGGCAATGGCATTGCGGGTCCAGTCGGCGGCATCGTCGCCGGTGGCCTGTTCGCAGCCGGCTCCGAGGCTGTCAGCGAGTCCGAGCGCCCCGAGCGCTGGGCGATGGTCATGGCGGGCCTGATGCAGGTCGCGGCCAAGACCATGGGGCTCATCGGCAAGATGAATGCCGACGGCACCGCGGTCGATCGGGTCGGCATGGTCTTGAAGACCTACGAAGAGATCGGCTCGATTGGCTTGGCTGAGCACATTGGTCTGATCGCCAGCGCCCCAGAGCGCAAGCAGGTCGAGGGCCTGTTTCCCATCAAGGTGCCCGCACTCGCTCCCCCCACCAAGGAGGACTTGGTCGGCTCCATCAAGGAAGTGCAGGAGCAGGCACAGGATCCGAACAATCACGAGTACGACATCGATCAGCAGAAGTGCAGCCCCGGCTTCACCATCGAGATGGGCATGCAGCGGGCAGGCGCCATCAATGCGGCGCTGACCGGCTTCGACATGAACTTCGAGTACACGCTCACCAAGAACCTGGCGGGCTTTGCCGAAGACAACCGCATCGTGCGCAAGCTGTACAAGAAGGCCTTTGGCGTGGACATGGAGTTCCACATCAAGTCCCGCTTCGGCGAGAACCGCTCCGACGACGCCGAGCGCTACAAGCAGACCGCCAAGACCGGCGGCGTGCCCACAGACTGGGCCACCGAGCTCGAGTCACTGATCTCGGCCGGCGACCTGAACGAGCTGTACAGGCAAGTCTATCTGGCCGACCCGGACCAGCGTGAACAGGCTCTTGCCGAGCCCAACACCCTGTACAAGGTCAAGACCGAGTTCGGCGAAGAAGCCTATGACCGCGTCTACCGCAGCCTGACCGGCCAGCTCAACCTGGGCGACATGCTGCGCACCCGCGACGAGGGCACCGAGTGGTACACCTTCGGCTTCGGCACCGATGAAGAGGGCACCGAGTCCGACATCAAGCTGTTCTTCGAGAAGTTCAAGAAGGACGTCGAGTACGACCTGCGTCAAGCCGGCGAAAAGGACAAAGAGTCCATCAAGACCGCCACCACCGAGCAGGCCAAAGAAAAGGCCCGCCAGGCGTTCAACGACCCCGATGTCGTGGCCATGCTCGAGGGCGAGTTCAGCTCGGACGAGCTGCTCAAGATGCAGCAGTTCGTGATGGGCGCTGGCGAGCGCTCGGGCACCGACGAGGTCTACGCCGACATGAAGGGCTTGGGCACCGGTGACGAGATCATCGCGCACATCAAGAAGATGACCGATTCCGAGCGCGAGTCCGCACGCACCGACCCGACCTTCCTGGCCTGGATCACCGGCGACATGCAGGGTACCGAGCTGCAAGAAGCCCTGAACATCCTGAATTCCAAGCAGGGTGAAGATGGCCTGGCCGAGATCGAGAACGGCCTGAACAGTGGCACCTTCAGCACCGACGAAAAGAAGATCTTCGACGGCGTGCTGTCGATGAACCCGGCCGACCTGCAGAAGCTGGCGAACGACCCGATTCGCATCGCCAAGATTCGCATGGACCTGGACAACACCCCCGACGAACTGCAGATGTTCGACGAGATGATGAAAGAGGCCAAGCTCATCCAACAGGGTGGCGACGGCGTCGACGGCAACCTGGGGGTCAACGACATCACCCAGAAGTCGCAGCACCTCGTCTTCAAGCACACCTTTGCGCTCAAGACCGCGGTCTATGAGGGCAAGGACGCGACCTTGGCGGCGGCACAGAAGTGCTACACCGAGAAGAAGGACGTCCAGCAGATGAAGGAAGACAAGACCAGCATGGTCGAAGTCTTCGGCGATACGCAGCGCGGCTCGATCTGGAGCTCTGTCGACAAGCTGATCACCGTCGAGCTGGCCCAGGTTCCCGGATGGATGGAAGCCCTCGCATTCGGTGTCGGCGGCCCCATCATTGGCGGCGTGCTGAACGACGTGCAGAAGGCTGCGGCGGTCGATGCGGCTGCCGAGTACTCCAAGGTCATCGAGAAGGCCGTCATGGGCAAGGAAGACCCCTCGGCCTTCCGCCTGAAAGAGGGCATCACTGGCGCCGACAACGACGACGCCATCAACGGCGCCCTCGAGAACGTGTCGACCGCCTACCTGGCCGCGAACTGGACCAACATCTGCGAGCCCGGAGACAACGGCCCGTCGATGAAGAGCGTCTACGAGACCTACATCTTGGCCAAGAACAAGCACACGGGCGCTCCCGAGGACGCAGCCCTCAAAGAGCAGTTCATGATTGCCAAGCGCAACTTCGCTCTGTTCCCGCTCGACGTCAGCAAGAGCCTGGCGACCACCCTCAAAGACGAGGGCATGATGGGCATCGACGAGAAGGCCTTCTTGGACTTCAAGGGCAAGGTGCGTCCCAAGATCTTGGCACTCACCTCGGCGGACATCAGCGCTGCCCTCGGCGGCAGCTACCAAGCCGTGCTCGATGACAAGGGTGCGACCGACGAAGAAAAGGCCCAGGCCACACAGATGAAGGACTCGCTGGCAGGCGAAGCCGACATGCTGGACAACGAGACCCGCGACACCGTGTCGCAGCACGCCTACGACGTCGACACCTACGACCACCAGCGCGGTCAGGTCTCGGCCCTCGACGGCATGACCGACGACTACGAAAAGGTCGACAACGCCATGACCGCCTACTCGGGCGAGCTCGGTGAGTCGGTCGAAGCCGACTTCGAGAGCGGCGATGTGGGCACCATCGACGAAGACGAGATGGCCAAGCTCAAGGAGCGCAAGGGCGCGTTTGACCGCTCGGTCACCGAGTACAAGGCAGCCAAGGCCGCGATGGCCGACCTGTTCAAGTACATCGCCATCGCCATCATCACGGCGGTCGCGACCATCCTCACGGGTCCTGGTGGAGCGACGTTGGGGGCGGTCTTGCTCACAGCGGCTGCGCAAGCGACAGTCACAGCACTCATCGACGAAGCCTTCTTGGGCAACGACTTCGACTTGGCCATGGACGGCGGCAAGCGCGTTCTGGTCGAGACCCTGTCGGCGGCGGCGACCTTCGGCATGGGCAAGGGCTTCGATGCCGTGGTCAAGAAGGTCCCCTTCCTCTCCAACATCGGCAACAAGTTCGACGCCATCGAGGCCAAGCTGCTCGAAGGAGCCGACGAGGGCCTGGGCGGCATGATGCTGCACTCGGCCTACAAGTCGACCATGGACACGGCCACCAAGCCGTTCAAGGATATGCCAGGGGACATCATCGGAATGGTGGACCTGGGCAAGATGAAGTACTTCGACTCCAGCCTGGGCAACCACATGGGCAAGGAGATGGAGAAGAAGTTCGACGCCATGCCCAACGACCTGGCATGGGAGTGGATCAACAACTTCGGCGGCAACATGGCCGACCACGCGGGCAAGAAGACCTTCAAGTCCCTCAAGGGCGAGGAGGATCCGGAAGTGCTCGGCGGAGTCGCGAGCCCCACTGGCGGCCAGAACGACAAGGAAGGCGGCGGCGGTCCGAGCTTCATGGACATGGTCGGCAAGGGCGCCAAGGACACGTTCGCATCGGCAGACGCCATCACCTCGGTCTATACGCAGGCATTCGGGGTCATCAGCAGCAAGGTCCAGGCCGGCACCATCTTCAAGACCTCTGGTTGGGACGAATCCGAGATCGGCGCCTTTGCCAGCAAATGGATGAAGGGACGCGGCAGCAAGTTGGTGAACAACGTCGCTGGCCAGGTCAAGGACGAGCGCAACAAGGGCATCGTCGACGAGCGCTACGCAGAGCTCGAGGCGGACCTCAAGAAGTTCTCGGAAGCCAATGTGCCCGAGCACATGCGGGGTGCAGCAGGCGCCAACATGAAGGCGTGGCTCATGCAGACCGGCAGCACCGACTTTGCGGCCTGGGAGTCCGGCTGGAAGGAAATCCAGGGCAAGGTCGAGGCCAACATCTCGGGCATGAGCAACGGAGACGCCATCGCCTACTCTCGCTGGCTGTTCGCGTCGCCCGACGGCGTCGAGGACCGGCTCAAGACCCCGGCGGGCGAGGTCGTCAGTGCCATCACCGACGCCAAGAAGCAGATGGAGGCCATGCAGAACTCCCCGGCCTTTGGCGCCATGGACCAAGAGCAGCAGGAGTTCTACCTGACGACCCTGGACTCTGGAAATATGGTCACCGCCAAGTACGGTGATGCCAGCTCAAAGGTGAAGTTCGACCTGACCAAGCCCGAGGACGCGGCGAAGTTCGAAGCCTCGTACATCAAGACCAAGGTCGGCTGCTACAAGGCCTTCTCGACGTCGGTCACCGATGATTGGACCAAGGAAGAGAAGGACGCATGGACGGCCCATCTCGAGACGGCCGACGTCTCGACGCTGCCCTCACTGAACCCGACCAATGAGGTTCAGATGGAAGTTCAGGTCAGCGTGTACGCCGCTGCATTCAAGGCGAGCCAGAGAAATAGCTGATGTCTGAAGACCTGATGGAAGAAGCTCTCGTCGCGCTGCGGCAGAGCCAACTCGCTGCGGCCATTCAGGCGACGCAGGTGCCCAAAGAGCCGATCGAGGCGCTGGTGGCAGCATTCCCTAGCGAGAGCGTGCGTCTGTGTACGGTGCGCTCATCGGCGGGCTTTCCCGAGCTCGACGTGTCGACGACCGTGTTCGGTCTGAGCTCGATCGAACGCCTCGAGAAGCTGCTCGAGGACGGCTTGGGGGCTCACCAAAAGGTCGGTCGCCTGCTGCGCCATGTGATCGAAGTGCTCGATGCGGGCGCCTTCAAGATTCGCGTGCGGTCAAACAAAGACGGCTCTGCGGGACTGCTGGTCGGGGTTCCGGTCGAGAAGCAGGTCGGGGACATCCTCGAGGTGCTGTCCAAGTGCCGGGTCAAGCCCGAGGTGCTCGAGGCCTTCGACACCCGCCTGGGCGCCCTGCTGAGCCCGCGCATCAGCCAGTTCTCGGTGGAGTTCCCCTCCCTCGATGGCCCGCCTCGATTCTGGGTCGTTGTCGCCCATGTGTTCACCGCCGAGAACCAGCCGCGATTCGTGGCCGTTCAGGAGCGCTTGATCAGCGACATTGGTGCCTCCAAAGCCCAGCAAAACTGGCACACGACCATGGGCCAGTTCTGCACCCAGGGCTCGGTCAACCACGTGACCATCCGGGTCGGAACCGAGTTCGACGCGATGCTCGACGAGGCCACCTTCAGCTATGGCCCGGTGCCGGTGAAGCTCGTGCTGAAGCTGCTGTCGCAGTTCGCTCCTTCCGATGGCACTGGAACGCGCATCGCTGCGCTGTCGGTCGCGGCAGGCTCGGCCGATGACATCGTGCAAGCACTGCACCTGGGGGCTTGGAAGAGTGAGCCGCCTCGCGTGGGCTTCGAGTGGCGCTCTCCGGGCATGCCGAGTGTCGGCGATGCCTGATGAACACAGGGCCCGCATTGCCGAAGCGAAGGGCCTGCTGACCCCGTTTCTGCGGGCGAAACAGGTCGAAGCTGCAGGACTGGGTACGCCGTCTGATCTCGCCCGAAAGCGGCTGCTGCCGCGGGATGATGACTACGCCAAGGTGTTCGCTCCACAGCTCGCAGAACAGGCCAAGGCCGCCTATACCAAGCTGTGGGAGACCGGACCGGCGCCGACGGCCAAGCCCCATCACACCGAGGTTCGCTTGTTCGCGATCACGGTCGAAGAGCTGCGTGAGGGCACCGAGTTGGCCCGAAAGTTCCCGGGTGGCCTGCGCGAGATGGCGCATGTGCTGCAGCCCGGCCCAGTGTGGATGCGCTTCCGCTTCGCCGAGGCTGGCAATGACGTCGGCATGGTGTTCGACGGGCTGGTCTATGTCGACGACCACTGGGCTTGGTTTCCCAAGCCCTGGCGGGTACTGCAGGTGCCTACTGAACCGAGAGCTCGACCGTAAAGTCGCCGCCGGCGTCTTCGTCCCAGCCATCGAGCACCAAGTACACCGTTCCGTCCACGGTCGAGACCCAGCTGATGTCTTCGAAGGCGTTGGACTCGACGTCGTCGGCCGCGGCCAGGATGGTCGTCGTGGAGATGGTGTTGCAGTCGCCCATCAAGTAGATCGAGATGTCGAGGCCGCCCATCAGGCGAGCGTGCACAGTCACCGTCTGGCCCGTGGTGACGGCGATGGGCAGAACAGCGTCTGCGCCGCGGGTCTGGTAGCCAGTCCACTCGTTCTCGTCGCCCAGGTCCAGGTCGTTCGCGAGGCCGTCGGTGGTGCCGTAGTAGTTGCCGGTCACGAGCGGGTCGGCGCTGCCGGCCGCGGTGCAGTTGCCCGTCGGCGACAGCTCGGTCCAGCCATCGGTGTCGGCGTAGTTGAGGTAGAACCACTGCTCGGAGAGCGTCAGGACGCGCACCATGTTGCCGGACGCGTCGGCCTCGCTCATGGTCCAGCGCCCAAGCTGCACCAGCCGGTCGTCGAACGGCGGGGTCCAGGTGGCATCGTCGATGTTTAGGGTGTAGGCGCCGTCATCCTCCAGCGCGTAGATCTGACCGCCGAAGCGCAAGATGACGTCCCCTTCGCCGCCGGTCTCCCAGGCGAAGTCCATGGTGTCGCCGGGTCCGACGTCGTGCTCGACAGTGGCATCGGGTGCGGTCGTGGTCATGGCTCCAGCCCACACGAAGTCTTCGGTGCCGGCATGAGCCGCCAGGTCGCCGTTCCACTCGAGGCCGCCCGAGCCGGTCAGCATCTCGCCGCCGTCGCCTTCGTAGTAGATGCGGCCCGAGTTGAAGTACTCGCGGTTGAGGGTGTAGCCACCCACGGTGATGGCGCCGCCAGCGTCGTACTTCTCGGCGTCGGCGAACCAGTCGGTGTCCACGTCGGGGTCGACGGGGGTCTCGGTGCTGGGCCAGGCGTCCAAGCAGAAGCTGCCGCCGAGCACGCACTGGGACAAGTTGATGACGCCGTGGTCGTCGGCCACGAACAGGGCGTTGGCCTCGCCGAGTGCGTCGTATCGCGCGTCTGCGGGCCAGTGAACCATGGTCACCGAGCCGATGATGCCGGTGGTCTCGATGTCGACGTCTTCGGTGTCTTCGGTGTCTTCGGTGTCGTCCGTCTCGATGGCCTGTTCTTTGTTGCAGGCGAAGAGGGCGAGCAGTGCGAAATAGTGCGGTTTCATCGGGCGCTCCGTGGCTGGTGACGCCGTCTAAGCTCAGAGGGGCTCTGCCTCCACCACGAATTTCCAGCCGGCCATGTGCAGCTCGAACCAGGCAACGAGGCCATCTTTGCTTTCGAGGTGGCCGGCGGGTCGCTGTGCCATCGCTGCCAGGGCGTCTGTCCGATGAAACAGCGGCTGCTCATGTTGGGGTGTTCGAGCTGGGCTGTGATCTGTGCCTCGGCCAGAAAGCGGCGGATCAAAGCCGTGTTCTTGCTGATGCGGTCGGCCATCACCTTGTAGGCAACCTTGCGGGATCGAGGCGCCAACATTCATCTTGGTGGACTTGTCGAGGTACTGCTTGAGCCAGTCCATCTGCATGTTCAGTCCTCCTTCACTTGCTCATAGGACCAGATGGCGAACGCCGGGACCGCCGACAAGGCCGGGGCCACCAGGAAGACGTTTGCTGCCTGATCGGGCCAGGTCGCAATGACGGCACCGCCAATGAGCCAGCCGATCGCCATGACGAGCAGCCACCATCCAGCCAGGGTGATGGCCGCCGCCACGAATACCACGGCGACAATGAGCATGTCCCCGGCCAGCACGTGGGTGGGCTCCATGTCCATCCACCATCCAAAGATGCGGTGTAGGAGAGGGCCCCCGCCGCCCAGGATGAGCATGCCGCTGATCTGGCGGTTCATGGAGTTCTTGGTGAACCACCGAACACCGAGTGCGAGCCCCACCCAGATGGTCGCGTTGACCCCGAAGGCGATCAGCACCATGTCGGGGTGATTCGGCTTCCAGCCGGTGTATCGGCTGACATAGATGATGACGAGGGAGCAGGCGATTCCGGCTACGGACAGCCCCGCCAGCAGTCCGGCGCGCTGCCAGATGCTCACGCTCGCGTCCATGTCCTCGGCCATCTGCCGCAGGCCCTGTTGTTTGGAAGCCAGGGCTTGCAGCTGGGTCCCAAAGGTCTCGAGCTGCTCAGAGCCCAGCTGCTCGAGCTCGCCGATGTGGGTCCGTGCGCCGTCGAGGTTGCTGCGCTCGAGCTCGACGACGATGCGCTTCTCGAGCAGGTCCCGCAGACCGGTGCGTGCAGCTTCGTTGTCGCTCCACTCGGACAGGGCCGCTCGAAAGCCAAAATGTGCCCCGGCAAAGTCAGCAGCCGCGGCCCGTTGTGCAGCCTGGGCGGCCACCTTGTTCGACGAGCGATGCTGCAGAAAGCTGGTCAGCGCAGCCCGCAGGTCGGCAACGCTCGCATAGCGGTCTTCGGCGTCCGCTTCGCAGGCCCGGTTGCAGATGGCGGCCAGCTCGGCGGGAATGTGCTCGTCGAAGTCAGCAGGAGCCGACACATAGGCCGCCGCGATGACCTGCTGCATGTCGGTCCCTTGGTGCCGTGGGGCTCCGGTCAATGCCTCGTGCAGGCAGGCCCCAAGCAGGTAGACGTCTGTTCGCGCGTCGATTGAGGAGCCAGCGATCAGCATCTCGGGGGCCATGTAGGCGGGGGTGCCGACGACAGCACGGGTCTGCCCGACGCCTTGGTCCATTCGTGCCGCGATGCCCCAATCGAGGACGTAGACCTCGCCATACTCCCCAAGCATGACGTTCTCGGGCTTGAGGTCCCGGTGCAGCACGCCGCGCGTGTGGGCGAACTGCATGGCGTTGCAGACGTCGATGAG
>CAYYHT010000036.1:0-5698 GCA_964471355.1 uncultured Enterobacteriaceae bacterium | reverse complement strand
GTGCGTTCCGAGCGGGTCGTCCGAGACCCCGATGACCTGCTCCCACGCCGCGTGTTCGGGGTCGCGCACCAAGCTGCGCCAGGCCACGCCCTCGACGCGCTTCATGACCAGGGCAGGACGTCCGTCGTTGTCCACTCCCAGCGCATGCACAGGGATGATGTTCGGGTGGGCCAGCTGCCCCATAAAGCGGCCTTCGCGCAGCAGTGCCTCGCCAGAGCGCGGTGCAGCTTGGCTCTTGACCCGCTTGATGGCCACTTCGCGGTCGAGGGACTGCTGGTGGGCCAGGTGAACCACGCCCATGCCCCCTTCGCCGAGCAGTCCGGTCACGGCCAGATCGGGCGCATCGCCGTCCGGTGCGGGTCCACTGTGGTCGCCGATGGTCAGATGAGGCAGCTGCGCCTCACTCGGGGTCAGTGCGCCCGTCGACCGGGCATCGGCGGTCCAGGTGGCGGTGCCTTCGTGGCGAATGGTCTGCTCACGGGCTTCAGGCCCCAACGTGAGGAACGGCCCCTGTGTCCACAGGGCTTCAAATGTGGCGTCCGACTTTCCGCTCACGGGTCCTCCGGCGGCATCCTACCGCTGGGCGTATGGTCTATTTGGAGGTTGCGATGCCCACCATCACCGAAATCGGCGCCAAACTGGGGCTACAGCCCGACACACTCATTCCCTATGGCCGCAACAAGGCCAAGCTGCCGCTGTCGCTGCTGGATTCCGACGCCGCGGATGGCCGCCTGATTTTGGTGTCTGCAGTGACCCCGACCCCTGCAGGTGAAGGCAAGACGACCACGAGCATCGGCCTGGCGCAGGCCCTTGAGCAGCTGGGGGAGTCGGTCTGTGCGGCGCTTCGTGAGCCGTCGCTGGGGCCGTGCTTCGGAGTGAAAGGAGGAGGCACTGGAGGCGGGCGAAGTCGCTTGGAGCCCAGCACCGAGATCAACCTGCACTTCACCGGCGACCTGCATGCGGTGACCGCGGCTCACAACCTGATCTCGGCGCTGCTCGACAACCATTTGCACTTTGCAAGTTCCCCCAAGATCGACCCTCGGCGGGTGACCTGGAGGCGGGTGCTGGACCAGAACGACCGGTCTCTGCGAAACGTGATGGTGGGCCTAGGCGGCCGGACCCAGGGTGTGCCGCGCGAGACCGGCTTCGACATCACCGCCGCGTCCGAGGTCATGGCGATTCTGTGCTTGGCGGACGGCCCCGATGACCTGCGAGCCCGCTTGGACCGGGCGTTGGTGGGATTTGGCTTCGATCGGCAGCCCGTGACTGTGGGTGACATCGGAGCGACCGGTGCTGCACTGGCGCTGCTGGCCGATGCCCTGCTTCCGAACTTGGTCCAGACCACCGACGGCACCCCTGCCATCGTTCATGGTGGGCCGTTCGCGAACATCGCCCACGGCTGCAACAGCGTCATCGCCACCCGCATGGCGCTCAAGCTGTCGGACTGGGTGATCACCGAGGCCGGCTTTGGCTTCGACCTGGGCGCCGAGAAATTCTTCGACATCAAGTGCCGCGGCGCCGGCTTGGACCCAGCCGCGGTCGTGCTGGTGGCCACGGTTCGCGCGCTGAAGTACCACGGTGGCTGCTCGCTAAAGCAGCTCACGGTGCCCGACTCCGCCGCCGTCGAGCGGGGGCTGCCGAACCTCGAGAAACACCTGGAGAGCGTGGCTGCATTCGGCAAGCCAGCCGTCGTCGCGCTCAACCGCAGGGCCGAGGACACCGCCGAGGAGATTGCAGTGGTGCGGGCTCGCTGCGAGGCGCTCGGCGTCGCCTTTGCCGAGGCCGACCACTTTGCGCGGGGAGGCGAGGGGGCTGTCGACCTGGGACGCGCCGTCATCAAGGCGGCGAGTGGTCCCCTGACTCCCTTCAAGCCGATCTACGAGCTCGACGACCCCATCGCGCTCAAGATCGAAAAGGTGGCCAAGACCATCTATGGCGCATCGTCGGTCGTGCTGCACACTCCTGCCAAACAGGCCATCAAGCGCTTTGTGGAGGTGGGCTATGACAAGCTGCCCATCTGCTTTGCCAAGACCCAGTCGTCGCTGTCGGACAACCCCAAGCTGCGGAATCGCCCGACGGGCTTTGAGCTGAACGTGCGACGCATGCAGCTGAGCGCGGGAGCCGGCTTTCTGGTCGTGTTGACCGGAGACATCTTGCGCATGCCCGGCCTCCCGCGGCGTCCATCGGCGCTCGACATCGACCTGGTCGACGGCGAAATTCGGGGGGTCGTGTGATGGACTGTGTGCGAGGCGGGCTGAGCGCTCAGGCTTCCCAGGCGGGCTCGACGTGCCCCATGGCCTCGCCACCGCCGGCGAGCAGGGCTTGCCAATGCTCGGGCTTGCAGGCGCCGTCCAGGCTGAACCGCTCGGGCAACAGGCCGGGAATCGGGGTCAGGCGGTCACCGACAATCTTCTTGAAGTCGGCCCAGTCCACGAACACACCCTCGAGGTCGTCGCCGACCACCATGACGCGGTCCGCGGGGGGCAGCACCGTGGGGATTGGGGGCCACACTGCATAGGTGAAGGCGCGCTCGTCCGAGCCGGCTGCGGTCAGCGCACTGACGAAGTGGGCCGACAGCTTCTGGGCAGCAAACCAGTCCGAGATGGCGTCCTGCTGGGAGTTGTAGTCGATGGCCATCAGCGCCGAGACCAGCTCGGTCAGCTCGCGGGCTCCGGCGAGCTTGGGGTCGGGCCGCCAGCGGCTCCACATGCCATCTTCGCCTCGGTGGACCGGGTAGCAGGACATCCGTCGCTCGGATTCGACCACCTTGCGCACTGCGGCAACCAACTTGACGCACAGGTCGGGGTCATCGCCGCCGCCGATCAGGGTGGCGGTTGCTGAAGCGGGCCAGACCACGGGCACGCCTTCGAGAGGCAGCTGGTCCCAGAACTCTTGAGGCAGCAACAGGCTGTTCTGCTCCATGTGATTGCCCCAGGCCGTGCCCAGCAGTCCGTTCTCGAAGTGCCTCAGGGGCACCTCGCCGGTCATGAAGTTCTGCAGAGCTTGGTCCAGGGCCGTCTGCAAGGTGACGCCCCATTCCTGCAGCAAGCCGGCCAGGGGTCGAATGGCGACCTCTTCGTCCAGCACGACTTCGAGGAGCAGGCCTCCGCCCACCGATGCACAGGGGTAGGGAGGCGGCTCATTGCCCGCTTTGGCAGCTGCGGTCGCGGCATGCAGCATGGCTCCGCCGATGTAGGCCTCGTGAATCACACGGGGGTGCACGCGGCTGGACACCGAGTCCCAGGAATCCGGTACTTGTTGGCTCAGGCGAGCGCCGGCGACGTAGCGACGAATGTGCAGGTCCCGTTCTTCGGCGTCGGCCGCACCGGAGTACTGCGAGAAGGCATGCTCGAGGGCAAAGGTCATGCCCTCGCCGATCTGGAACGCAAAGGCCTCGTCGTCATAGGTGGCAGCGAGGCCGGCCTCTTTGAAGGACAGCCGCATGGCGGTGACAAACTGGGTGCGCAGAACATTCGGGTCCTGCTTTGCCCAGGTGGACAGCCACGCCTCGACCACTGGGTCCATGTCTGCGCCGACGCGCTCGCCGACGTCTGCCCAAGGCTTTGCCAGGGGCTTGCTGGACCCGTCAGCGAGGCGAACCGAGTAGCTGAATGCGTCGTAGTAGGCGCGCTCGTAGCCACGCTTCTTGAGGGCGCGAATGACCTTGCGCGCGAACGCGTCTTTGGGGTCGAAGACCGCCTGGTCGGGGTTCTTGCGAAGCGGTGTTCCGGATGACGTCTTCCACGCGACGAAGCCAGTGAGGCTGACCACGACCACGAAGACCAATCCTGCCAACTCGAACGTCATCCGCTCTCCTCCCAGAGTCCTGCCACGGTGGCGCCATGAGGGCCGCCAAAGGCGCCGGGGTATCCGTCCGGTCCAAGACCGAACAGCGGCGCATCCGGGGTCAGGTCGACCCCATCGAGTTGTGGCTCTACCCTTTCCCAGGGAATTCGCCAAGATGCGGGCTGCGCGAGTCCGTCTCCCCATCCCGCAGTGTGGGTGGCGGTCACACTGCGAAAAGCGCCGAGACTCTGGAGTTCGACGCCGGCGAGCACGCTCTGGTCCAGGTGCAATTGGCCAGCGCTGTTGGGCTGGGTGCGCTGGCCTCCGATCCAAGTCAAGTGTGAGACGTCGACCTGTCCTCGGGCAAAGAACAGCGGGTGCATGATCTCGTCGGGTTCGGCGTCGATGACTAGCAGGCCATTCACCCGAGCGTCGCCAAGCGAGATTCGTGCAGGCTCGGTCTCGGCCACCATCACGACGGCGGTGAGGGAGCCATCGACGAGTGCGAGGGCGGGGTTGTCGTCGATCAGCAGCACCTGGTGCAGGTCGACGCCCTGGGCCGAGATGCCTTGAGCACGGACATCGACGAGATCTCCGCCGTCGGTGGCGCTGGCAAAGATGATGGAGGCGCTGACGTGTTCGGCCGTCAGCCGGGTGCCAGCGTGCAATGTCAATGCGCCTGATACATGCAGTTCGTCGACAGAGACGTCGTCTGCGGCAAGCCCGACCCCCCACAGGTCACCTGTGACGGTGCAATCGCTCACCGAGATGGAGGTGGATTGGGCGGACAATGCCGTTCCTGCCGGCAGCTGGAGCTCGCTGCGCTGCAGCAGCAAGTCACCGTTGGCGACAATGCCCTGACCTGGCCATGGAGTCGTGATCAGCAGGCTTGTGGCGGTGAGCTCGGCCTCGGCCTGCACGCTGGTTCCGCGCGCATCGCCGATCGACACTCGAGTTAGCTCTAGCGGTGCTTGGGCCTCGATGGCCATTCCAAATGCATCGATCAAATCGAGGTCTGAGATCGCGACCGCTGCGGTCGTCGATACGATGGGGTGCAGCTGTGCGCCAGTGAGCACCGCGCCGGGCCGGCCGATGAGCTGCATCGGGACGTCGATCTGCAAATGCACCTCGTGCGCGCCCTCGGCCACTTCGAGCACCGAGTCGGGGCTGGCCACCAAAGCGGCGCCCTCGAGGTCGCGCACGGGCAGGCCGTCAAGCCAGCCGGTCACTGGCCCTGCGCAGCCGATCAGCCACAGCAAGCTCACGGGTTCACCCGCTCCAGGGACTCCCACGCCTTGGTCTCGACGCGGTCGGCGGCACCGGGCTCGTCCAACAGACCCGGCACCGCGAGTGCGAACCAGCCGGCAGCCGTGCCATAGGCACCGTGGAGGTCCCTGTCGCAAGCGATGAAGTCGGGATTGTCGGCGCAGGGGACATGGGTGGCGGCGGTGGCGTGCGCGACTTCGTGGGCGACGATGCCGGCAATGGACTCGGGCGGCAGCTGCAGCGCCTCGGGGGCCAGCAGGACTGTGCGTGTGGCACGCACATAGCGGGCGACAAAGCCCGATTCTGCTTCGTCGCTGGGGGCGAGCTGTTCGACCACGAGCGCCGCGTGGTTGTAGAACAGCTGCTGAACGAGGGGGTCAGGCTGGTCGATGCGAGCGGCCTGGTTGTCCAGCAGCAGCAGCATGGAAGGCGACACGAAGCCGCTGCGTTGTGCGTTGGACCGAGGCCCCTGCCGGACAGCAGCCAGGCTCCACAGCGCTCCGATGACCGGTTCGAGCCGGTCCTCTTCGTCGAATGCTTGTTCATCGACTCCGAAATCAGACAGCAGGCGGGCTCGGCATTCCGCGGCGAGCTCGGTTACTGGTTCGCGCCAGGGGTCCTCCTGCAGCGAGCACACCTGCGATGC
>CAYYHT010000035.1:0-21222 GCA_964471355.1 uncultured Enterobacteriaceae bacterium | reverse complement strand
ACTTTCCACTTTAGGTCGCCTAGTGGAAAATGGAAATACCTGACACCCCAATCCACAATCCGAAAGTGGAAAATGGAAATACCTGACACCCAAATGCCAAGACGCCCAAATGCGGAGAGGCGCCGTGGAATTCGGCCGGAGAATGAGCGCTATAGCGCTTGGTACGACGCGTAGACGGGCAACAACCGGACTTCCACTTTCAGGACTCGACTGGCGTCGATTGAATGGTCCCAACCACTAGCCGCTACACCATTCCCTCGACCGCCGGTTCCTTGAGCCAATCGTCCAAGCGCTGCATGGTCGGATAGAAGTCGTCCCAGAACTGCTCGCGGGTCTCTTCCCGGGCGCTGGCCGGTCCGGGCTCTCCCAAGATGAGCTCTCCCTCGAGTGCGTTGTTCTCGGGCATGGACTTGTCCAGCTTCACCGCCTCGAGCTGCTCACGCTGGGCGGTCAGCTCGGCTTTCATCTCTGCCACTTTGCCGGGCTGCTCGCCGCTGGCTTCGAGCTCGGCGATGCGTGCCTCGAGCTGGTCCAACTTCTTGGGCCAGTGCAGCATGGCGTCGACGAACTCTTCGATGTTCTCGCCCTCGCCGATGGTCTTGGCCTGGACGTGCTCGTGTGACTCGACGTCGGCCTCGAGCTCGATGCCGTGCTCGGCCGAGATAGCGCGCAGCAGATTCCAGTTGGCCCGCTTCTGGGGACCGTTGATGTCCTTGTAGATGTAGTTGCCGTTCGACGACAGGGTCTGCTTCAGCTCGCGCTCGCTCATGGCCAGCAACCGCGCCTTGAGCTTGGGCGACAAGTCCAGGGCTTCGATCTGCTGGTGCATGTCGCTGCGCTGACTCACCTTCTCGGGCATGCCCACGTTCTCGATGCCGATGGCGTCGTTGTTGTGGCCGACCGCGTGGTACACGACCTCGTCGGTGGGCACGGTCAGGCTGGTCTCGCCCTCTTCGTCGATGAGGTAGTGGGCGCCAGTGTGGCTGCCCTTCTTGATGCGGTTCTCGTAGGCGCCTTCGGTCGAGGCACCGGTCTCGCTCATGGTCTGGTGGAGGATGACCTCGCTGGGGTCGCCGCGACGCTGCTTGGCACCCAGCTCACCGAACTCGTCGGTCTTGTCTTCGATGCCCAGCCCGTCGTACATGCCGGCGGTGGGTCCAGCCTTGCCGTACTGCTCGGGAATCTGCGGTTGCGGAGGCGCGTAGCGCTCGGCCAGGTCGTCAGGCCGTGCTCGAGGTCGCAGGGAGGTGGTGGGCGCCGTGCGGCGGGACTTAGGCATGTCGGCCTCCACCGGTCATGGCGTCACGAGACAGACAGGCAGACCCGAGAGCGGGGGGCAGAAGGTGTTGCATAAAAGCCTCTGGAGCAAATCGACGCCGGGACAAAGGTCCCGGACGCCCCCAGTTGAGCTGCAAGCGCCGTGCCGACGTGATCGGACCGAAAGCGGTCGTCTGGCCGTTGTAGGGCGGCATTTTTTGTCACAGGCCCATCGGAGCCATCCGGAACGCAAGTCCCACATCGACTGTCCGATGTGTCGCGGTGAAGCCTTAGTTCAGCTAGCATTCACAGGCAGGAGGTAGGGGCTGTACGCAATCGTATTGTTGGTGGGGGCGTTCGCCTCTGCCGTCGAGTGTCCGGAGCCGGTCGCTCAAGAGGTCCTAGAAGCCGAGATCGAGGCGGCCGAGCAGGCCTATATGAACCTCGACGACATCGGTTTTATGGACCATGTCAACCTGATTGCTGGGCTGCAGCTGCCGTGCGTGGGCGAGTCGATTCGCCGACCGGTCATCTCGAAGGTGCACCGTCTGATGGCGATTCACCTGTACGCACTGGGTAACGATGAAGATGCCATGAAGGGCATGGAAGCCGCCCGGCACGCCTTCGATCATCCCATTGACGACATGCTGCTGCCTCCCGACCACGATCTGAGGGTCCGGTATGAGGCCACCACCGAGCCCGCCGAGCTGACCTTGGTGCCCGAGCCGCGTGTCGGCAGTCTGTCCTTTGATGGCACCACGGGAAGAGAACGGGCCGACGGGCTGCCCGTGGTGGTGCAGTTCTTCGACAGCGTCGGCATGGCGCAACAGACCCTGTACCTGGGACCGCGCGAGTCGCTTCCGACCTACAGCGCCATTCCGCGCAAGCGCAATCGGCTGCTCGCATGCACCGGCGGCGCGTCCCTGCTGTCGGCCTCGACGCTGGGGCTGGGCTGGGCCATGCGCACCAAGCTGTACAACAAGGCCGCCGACCCAACGACGTCTGCCGACAACCTGGACGGGCTGCGCGGCGCGACGAACATCATGTCTTTCACCAGCGGCCTGACAGCAGGCGTCGCAATCGGCTGCGGAATCGGCGCCGGGGTGATGGGGGAACAGTGAGAGACCTCGAACCCGGCGAGCTGGTCGGCGAGCGCTACCTCATCGAGGATCAGATCGGACGCGGCGGCATGGCCATCGTGTACCGGGTGCGCCACACCCAGCTCGACACCCTGCATGCACTCAAGGTCGTGTCGGTCTCGGCACAGTCCGTGCGCCGCCGCATGATGCAAGAGGGCCGAGTCCAGGCCGCACTGCGCCACGTCAACATCGTGGCCGTCACCGACATCATCGTCGTCGACGACTCCCCTGGCCTGGTCATGGAGTACATCCGTGGCCCCTCGCTCGAGGACTGGCTCGACAAGAACCGCCTGTCCGTGGGCCAGGCCGATGAGCTGGTCGCCGGAGTGCTGAAGGGCGTGGGCGCCGCACATGCACACGGGCTGATTCACCGAGACCTCAAGCCCGCCAACGTCATGCTCGCACTCGGCGAGGGCACCCTCATTCCCAAGGTCGCCGACTTCGGCCTGGTCAAGATGCTCTCCGAAGACGACGACGGAGACGAGCTTCAGAGCAAGACGCGAACCGGTGTCGCCATGGGAACGCCTCCCTACATGGCCCCCGAACAGATTCGCGACTCCAAGAATGTCGACGCCCGCGCCGACGTGTTCTCGCTAGGCGCCATCCTGTACGAGATGGTCAGCGGCGAGCGCGCCTTTGTCGGCAAGGATGTGCTGGAGATCTTCAACAGCGTCGCCAACGGCATTCGAGTGCCGATTCGCGAGCGCGTGCCTGAGCTGCCCGAGCGCATGGAAGCGGCAATCGTCGGCGCACTCATGGTCGATCCAGACGAGCGCATCAAAGACGTGCCCACCTTGCTGGCCACGTGGATGGGCAAGACCGACGCCATCGGCGAGTCCAACTGGGGCCACGACCTGATGGACGTCGCCCAGTCACTGGGCGCTGGCGGCGAGGGCACCAAGGAGTACTTGAACAAGTCCTTCCGCAGCAACCTCGAGGTCACCAAGCACGCGACTGCGACGCAGCACGACCCGGGCCAGACCGTCGAAGACGTCGGCGACCCCAAGACCGATCCCACCATGTTCCCGGACATGCTGGACGGACAACCCGACACCATCATCAAGAACCACGTCGAGGTGGCCGGCGACACGCTGTTCATGGACGACGCACCCGCCGCTCCGGCCCAGCCCACCGGCGGCCGGGCCAACGTCGGCATCGCAGTCGCAGGCAGCATGTTGGGGCTGGGAGGCGTCGGAGTCGCCCTGGTGGCGGTGCTGGGAGTCGGCTTGTGGGCCGCGTTTGGGCCTTCTGCAGACCTGCCCACTCCTCCAGATGTGCCCTCGGTTCAGACCGACCCGAAGCCGCCCATCGAGACCGTGCAGACCGACCCCGAGCCCCCCGCTCCCGAGGTGCCACCCCCCTCACCCGAGCCAACGACACCGGCGCCAGAGCCCGAGCCCGACCCGGTGGCCGAGGCCGCACCCGAGACGCCGCCGGCCACAGAGCCCATACCCGAGCCCGACAACGACGCGGTGGCCGAGGTGGTTCCTCCTCCAGAGCCCGATCCGCCTGCAGAACCCCTGCCCCCAGCTCCGACCGGACCCACCGTCTCGCTGGTCAGCGATGTGACCGTCATCTTGCGAGACAAGTCCGGCAACAAGGCCGACATCAACGCGCTGTCTCCTGGCGAGTACACCGTCGTGGCCTTCTTTGAACCCACCCGTCCAACTACGCAGAGCCGCGTGAACATGCCAGCCGGCAGCAAGTGGCTCATTCGATGCAGCCGCGGCGCCCGTCGCTGCAATGTGACCCCCCAATGAGGCCCGCCATGCACTGGTTTCAACTCATCACCATGGCTTCGTTGCTGCTGGTTGCCACCGCGTGCCCGCTCATGGGCCCTGGCACCTACCGCGATGAGATCCAAGACGCCGACGGAGACGGAGCCATCGCGGTTCGCTTCGGCGGACTCGACTGCCGAGACGACGACCCGTCGGTCCAACGCTGCGACGACGACGACGACGGCTATGACTCGGTGAGCCTGGGCGGCGACGACTGTGACGACAACGACGCGGCGACCCATCCCGGCGCCGACGAGCGCTGCAATCAACTCGATGACGACTGCGACGGCCTGATCGACGACGACGACCCCGATCCCAAAGTCGGAACCCCAGTCTGGTACGCCGACACCGACCTCGATGGCTTTGGCGACCCCGAATCGACGGTCGATTCCTGCCTGGCTCCCATCGGCTTCATGGCTGACAACCGCGACTGCGACGACCGCCGTGACGATGTCTATCCAGGCGCTCCCGAGTTCTGCGACGACGTGGACCGCGACTGCAGCGGCGACCCACGGGACGCAGTCGACCAGCTGTCCTTCTATCCAGACGAAGATGGCGACGGCTACGGACGCCCCCTCGAGGGCCAGGAAGAGGCCATCAAGGCCTGCAATGACACCCCCGGCCTGGCCTCGAACACCGATGACTGCGACGACGACGACGCGACGGTGTACCCAGGAGCCATCGACACTTGGTACGACGGCGTCGACAGCAACTGCGACGGCGCATCAGACTACGACCAGGACGGCGACGGCGAAGACACCACCGACAGCGGCGGACTCGACTGCGACGACCTCGACGACGAGATTCACCGCGGAGCCATCGAGCACTGCGACAACGGCATCGACAACGACTGCGACGGCCTCGCCGACGACCTCGACCACAACGAGAACCCGGTCAACTCCGCCGAACAGATCGAGTACTTCTTTGATGGCGACGACGACCTGTACGGAGGCGCCGCGGCGACCTTCTGCATCGATCGGGCCCCGGACGGGTGGATTCTGCAGGGCGGGGACTGCAACGACAGCCGTCCCGACATCGCTCCGGGCGCGACCGAGACCTGCGACAACCTGGACAACGACTGCAACGGCGCCATCGACGACAACGCGGTGCAACAAGAGCAGTACTTCCAGGACTCGGACGGCGACGGCTTTGGCAGCCTGATTGTCTGGGCCTGTGATCTGGACTTCGGCCTGTCCGCCGTCGGCGACGACTGCAACGACTCGGACGCCGACACCTACCCTGGAGCACCCGAGGTCTGCGGCGACCTGATTCGCCAGGACTGCAGCACCCTGTCC
The DNA here is from genome assembly GCA_964471355.1 of uncultured Enterobacteriaceae bacterium. Classification (GTDB taxonomy): domain Bacteria; phylum Myxococcota_A; class UBA796; order UBA796; genus CAYYHT01. Next base: position 15,753 of record CAYYHT010000035.1, on the reverse strand, counting down.
ATCTATGACTGCGACAGCGACGGCCACTTCGACGAGGGCGAAGGCGGAGACGACTGCGACGACAGCCGCGACGATGTGCATCCGGGCGCCAGCGAGGTCTGCGACGGGCACGACAACGACTGCGACGGCCTGTTCGACGACGACGACCCGGGCGTGGACCTGTCGACCATCTCGGACTGGTACGACGACAGCGATGGCGACGGCTACGGCTCCACCATCCGCGTCTTGGTGGCCGCCTGCACCCCCGTTCCCGGCTCGGCCAACAACACCGACGACTGCGACGACAACTTTGCCACCGTCTACCCCGGCGCTCCGGAGCTGTGCGATGACCTGGACAACGACTGCGACTCGGTCACCGACGAGACCCCGGTCATCGACGCGCCCGAGTACCACTTCGACAGCGATGAGGACGGATTTGGCAGCCCGACGGTCTCGTGGAGCCTGACCTGCGAGCCTCCCACCACCGGGGTCTGGACCCTGGACGCGACCGACTGCAACGACCATGACGACGCCATCAGCCCAGTGGCGGTCGAGATCTGCGACGGCCTGGACAACGACTGCGATGGCTTCCTGGACGACGGCGACTCCGACGTTCAGCCGCCGGTCTGGTACCTGGACTCGGACGGAGATGGCTGGGGCGTGGCCACCGATGCCCGCCAAGGCTGCAGCCAGCCCATTGGCTACGTGTCGTCCGCCGGCGACTGCAACGACTTCGACGACTTCACCAATCCCGCCGCCGAAGAGGTGTGCGATGGCGGCGCCGACAACGACTGCGACACCCTGGCCGACGATGCAGACCCGGACCTGGCCAGCTCGCTGACCTGGTACCGAGACGCCGACAACGACGGCTTCGGGGACATAGCCGACGTCACCACATCGTGCGGCCTGCCCGTGGGCTACGTCGACAACAACACCGACTGCGACGACACCGAGAGTGCGGTCAGCCCGGCGGCCATTGAAGCCTGCGACCTGATGGACAACGACTGTGATGGAGACGTCGACGACGACGACCCCAGCGTCACCAACCAGCCGCGTTGGTACCCGGACTCAGACAGCGATGGCTGGGGCTCGCTGACCAGCTTTGTGCGCGCCTGCGAGCTGCCTGCTGGCCACTTGCCACAGTCCGGCGACTGCGACGACACAGCCGGCACCACCTACCCGGGTGCGGTCGAGATCTGCGACGGCGCCGACAACGACTGCGATGGCGAGACCGACGACGATGACCCGAACGTCGACGCGCCCGCTTGGTACGAGGACAGCGACGGGGACAGCTACGGCACCAACGCCACGGCGACCTACGGCTGCGCCTCTCCTGGCAGCGGCTACCAGACGTCCGGAGACGACTGCGACGACACCGACGTCGCCGTGCATCCCGACGCCGACGAGATGTGCAACGGGGTCGACGACGACTGCGACGGCCGCACCGACGACGACGACATCAGCTTGGTCGATGGCGTGACTTGGTACCTCGATGTCGACAACGACTCCTATGGCGGCGCCTTGGTGACGCTCGAGTCGTGCAACCAGCCGTCTGGCTACGTCAGCAACGCCCTGGACTGCAACGACCTGAATCCGGCCAGCAACCCGCTGGGCGTCGAGATCTGCGACGAAGATGACAACGACTGCGACGGAGACTTCGACGACGACGACGGCGACTTGGTGAACGCGCCGACTTGGTACGGGGACGTCGACGGTGACCTGTTCGGCAGCGACACCAACACGACCACCGGCTGCTTGCAGCCCGATGGCTACGTGGCAAATAGCGGCGACTGCGACGACACTCAGGGCGGCATTCTGCCCATCGCGATCGAGCTGTGCGATGGCATCGACAACGACTGTGACGGCGACATCGACGACGACGATACCGCGGTCTATTTCGCGCCCAAGTGGAGTCGCGACGGGGACGGCGACGGCTTTGGCACCAACAGCGACCAGCTGATCGCCTGCATGCAGCCCATTGGCTACGAAGACGAGCAGATGGGCGACGACTGCGACGACGACGACGGGTCTGTGTTCCCAGGCGCCATCGAGCTGTGTGACGGCTTCGACAACAACTGCAACGGCGAGGTCGACGACGCGGCCGAGACCGAGATCTGGCCCGACAACGACGGAGACGGCTTCGGCGACGGCTCGTCTCCAAGCTCCTTTGGGTGTGCAGGAGGAGGATGGGCATCGAACCCGGACGACTGCAACGACTTCGATGCGGCTCAACAGCCCGGCCCCAATGTGCTGACCGTCAACAACCAAGGCGGCGCCGACTACGGCGACATCCAGACCGCCATCGACTCGGCCTGCGACGGCAACATCATCGAGATCACCGGCGGCGTGCCCTATCCAGCGCCCCTCGGCATCTGGGGACGCAGCGTCACCCTGCGAGGCATCGGCACCCCTGTCATCGACCCGCCGAGCGGGCCGGCCATCCAGGTCAACGGCATGGGCCTGTTCGGACAGACCGTCATCGAGAACCTCGAGATTCGCGACACCACGACGTCGGGCCAGGGCGGCGCCTTCTTCATCGACGGCCAAGCCGACGTGCACATCCAAGACGTGAACATCGTCGGCGTCTTTGCGGACCAAGGGGCCGCGCTGATGGTGTTCGACAGCAAGGTCGAGCTGCAGAACGTCAACATCCAGAATGCGACGTCCAACCAAGGCGTGATCTTCGTGGACAACCAGGGCGACCTGACCATGAACAATGTTCAGATCGACAACCCCCAGGGCGGCGTGATTTGGTCTTGGTACGGCACCATCAACGCCACCGACCTGCGCATCTTCAACGCCAACGGCATGGGCTGGAACAACTTCGACCTCAACGAGACCAATGCCTACTTTGGCAACATGCTCATGGCAGACAGCACCGGCGGCATGTTCATCAACAACTGGTCGGGCATTCGAACCACCATCGAGTTCCAGGACGCGCAGTTCTACGGCATCGAAGGCACCGCCATCGCGGCATATGGCACCGATCAAGACCTGCTGCTGACCAACGTCGTCATCGCCAACGTCACCGACGATGTCACCTGGGGCTTCCCCGGCATTGGCGTGCAGCTCGACAGCGTCGCCGCGACGATCACCAACGTCACGGTGGTGGGCACGCAGCAGGCTGGTTTCGAGCTGTTCAATGCGGGCTCGGTCGAGATCAGGAACACCGTCGTGGCCGCCAACGGCTTCGGTTCGATCTACCTTCCAGGCGGAGGCCCAGATCCTCTGGTCCAGTACCTGATGTACGACCTGGCCGCGACGGGCGGCGAGTCCTATATCGACGGCACCAGCTTCTTTGCGACCCCCGACTTCGTGGCTTGGGACCTCAAGGCCCAGTCGGACATTCTGGACATGCACCTGCACAACCAGCCCAGCACCGGCCGGGTCAGCCCCGGCATCGACATGGGCGACCCCGGACTGCTCGACCCCGACGGCTCGCCCTCGGACGTCGGCGCCCACGGCGGCCCGATGGCCGGACTGCTGTACGACTACTACGACGACGTCGATGGCGACGACCTGTACGACGGCTGGGAGCAGCGCTGGTTCGGAAACACCACCGCCGGCAAGTTTGCCGATGGCGACGCCGACTCTCTCTCCAACTTCGACGAGCAGAGCATCGGCACCAATCCAAACAGCGCCGACACCGACGGCGACGCCAGTCAAGATGACTCCGACCCCAACCCGCTCGACCAAGGCATCTTCTAAAGCACCATGACCGTCAACGTTGCCGACACACTGCTGGACCACGCCATGCCCCTGCTTGCCCATGCGGGCTGGGGAGCCCTGCGGCCCGTTGGCTTGCGCATGTACAACGGGCGTCTGTTTCTGACCCTGGCACCGGGCGACAAGGGCCTGATGCTGCTGGTCGGCAGCCGTCAGGACAGCGGCGAAGAGCTGTGGCTGGTCCACGACACGACCGAGGCGCTCATGGAGAGCCTGCGGCGGCTGGTCTTGGTGCAGGAGGAGATGACGACCGAGAACGCCACGTTGCTGGTCCAGCCAGCACTGCTTCCCTGTACCGAGGTGTGGTGGCGACGAGCCGAGGGCTACAAGCAGATCGACCTGTCCCTGGCCGATCCCTATGTGCCGCCGACGCCGGCCAAGCACCCCGACTACGCCAAGCCTCCGGTGCGCACCATCTGGCCTGCCAGCCCGCAGCCTCAGAACCATGGACAGTGGAGCCTGCTGCACACCGCCGTGTTGGGGGCTCGACCCGAAGACGTGCGGCAGTACCTGCGCCGCGAGGTGAGCGCGAACATTCAGTGTCCTAGCGGAGCCAGCGCCCTGCACCTGGCCGTCGAAGCCGCTGCCTGTGACCGCCAACACATCGCTCCCCTCGGCGACGTGCCCACCGCCAAGCGTCGTCGGGCGCTGCGCTCAACGAGCTACCTGCTCGAACACGGCGCCATGGCCGATGTGGTGTTGCCCGGCACCGACGAGTCGCCCATCTGGCAAGCCGCAGCCTATGGACTCGACGGCTTCGTCAAGCTGTTGGCTGAACACGGCGCCGACGCCTCTCGACCCGATTCGATGGGGCGCACGCCGCTGTTCGTCGCCGCCGCACGGGGGCACGGACCCGCCATCGCCGCGTTGGTCGAGCACGGCGCTGAACCAAACAGCTGGTTCGGTGGCCTGTCGCCGCTGCATGTCGCCGTCGCCTCGGGCAAGCTGACGGCGGTCGTGGCCCTGGTCGAGGGTGGAGCGGACACCAACCAAGTGGTCGCCGACAACGCCCCAGGCTTTGTGCTGGGAGACACCGTGGGCGACATCGCCGCCGCCGGCGAGCACCAAGAAATCGCGAAGTGGCTGACCGCCCACGCCAACAATCAGCCCGTGCCCACACTCAAAGACCTGCTCGGACCCGAAGCGCCCGCAGAGCCCGCAGAGCCCGACCTCGACGTCAACTGAGTCGCACCGCGCGAGCTTGCTCGCGCTTGGTGCGGGCCGCTGCCCGAAGGGGGTTGCGCTGCCCGGAGTGTCGCACCGCGCGAGCTTGCTCGCGCTTGGTGCGACCCGGGCATAGCAACCTCCGCAACGGACGATTCCTTCGGCGGAACGCGGCCTAGCCCCGGCCTCGACGGCAGCAGGCGGCCGCAGAGTGCGGGCCGCTGCCCGAAGGAGGTTGCGCTGCCCGGAGCGTCGCACCGCGCGAGCTTGCTCGCGCTTGGTGCGACCCGGGCACAGCAACCTCCGAAGGGCGAGGTCCGCACTCGTCAGGCCGCCAGGAGATCAATTCGAGATCGAAAACTAAACTAGGCCGCGTCGAGTCCGACCTGAAGAGAATGAGCCAGACGCATCCGGGTCCACAGTTCGAAGTCCTTGTCGTCGGCGACGTTGCTCGACAGGTCCTCGATATTGCAGCCTCCGCCTTCGAAGTGACCCGAGTGGCCACCTGGAACGACGCCGTCGCGGCGGGCGGTAACTTCGACTGCGCCTTGGTCCCGCTTCAAGACCACCCGATGACCCTGGGTCGGCTGCCGGTGGTGGCCATCGTGGCGACGGTGGCCCAAGCCGAGCAATGCCTCCAGAACGGTGCGGTCGACGTGCTGCTCGAGGCCATGTTGGACGTGGACCGCCTGATTCGCACGGTGCGCTGGACCGCGCAGCTTCGCCGAACCGCAGCCACGACCTTGTGCCTGCAAGACGCCGACCGCCTGTCGACGGTGGGCCGCATGGCCGCAGGCATTGCCCACGAGATGAACAACCCGGTGGCTTGGTTGCGGGTCAACCAAGCGATGCTGCTGCGCCGGGTCGAGCGCATCGATCTGGCCATCGAAGAGCTGGTCGCCGCCAGCCGCACCTGGCCCACCTCTGCCCGCGACGAGATGGCCCGAATGCTCGGCGCCGCCAACATGCTCAACGGCCTGGGCGACACGCTGGAGATGCTGGACGAGAACCAGAACGGCCTGGACCGCATCGCCGCGGTGAGCTCACGCTTCTCGGCCTTTGTGCGGGCCACCGGCAACGAGGTCGAGCGCCTGGACCTGACTCAGGTCGTGCGCGACGCCGTCGACTTCGCCCGCCCCGAGCTTCGTCACCGCGCGGACATCCAGCTGGACCTGCCTCGCAACCTGCGCTTCAACGGCCGCCGCGGCGCCCTCACCCACCTGCTGGTCAACCTGCTGGGCAACTCCACCCGCGCCCTGGACCGCATGCCGGCTCCCCCGACCGGCCACGTGGTCCGCTGCTCGGCCGAACGCGAGGGCGACGAGATCGTCATCGTCATCGAGGACACCGGACCAGGCATTGCACCCGACTGCTACGAGGCTGTGTTCGAGCCCTTCGTGTCGGCCTGGACCGACCGAGGCGCTGTGGGCCTAGGACTGACGACCTGCCGCGATCTGGCGAACGAGCACAACGGCACCTTGACCGCCAGCAAGTCGGAGTTGGGAGGAGCGCGGCTCGAGCTGCGCCTGCCCAAGAAGAGCGGCCTGATGGTCACCCGCGCCCCCGAGCCCAAGCCGACCAAGGCGGCGGCTCCGTCGGGCAGACTGCGGCTGCTGTTGGTCGACGACGAACCTCACTTCTTGGCGGCAATGACCCGATTCCTGCATCGCCACGATGTGCAGACTGCAAGCTCTGCTGAGGAGGCCTTGCAGCTGCTGGCCGGAGTCAGCGACTTCGACGGTGTGCTGTGCGACCTGATGATGGAGGGCATGGACGGCTTGGCCTTCTGTGCCGCGGTTCGCAACTGGCACCCCCATCTGGCTGACAAGATCGTGCTGTGCACAGGCGGTGCGGTCACCCCCGGCGTGCAGGGCTACCTGTCCGACCACCCCAGCCTCATGCGCCTGTCCAAGCCCGTCGAGCCCGTCGAGCTGGACAGGGTGCTGGCTCACTGGGCCAGCTAGCGCCTATTTCTTGCGCCAGTTGATGAAGCCGCCTGACTGGTCGGGCTGGCACTCGGGGCAGATGAAGGCATCGAAGCCGCGCACCCCGACCGAGCGAATCTTGGTGCCGCAGATGGGGCACGGCTCTCCCTTGCGGTTGCGCACCTTGAGGAAGTCCCGAATCTTTTCGTGAAGCGCGGGCTCGCGTCCGGCAATCTCGTCCCGTGCGTGGGTCAGCACGTTGACGATGGCCTTGTGCAGAATCTTGAGGTCGTCGTCGGACAGCTTGTTCGTGCGCGTCTTGGGGTGCAGACCAGCGGCAAAGAGCACTTCATCGGCGTAGGCATTGCCCATGCTGTCCAGCTGCGTCTTGTCTTTGAGGAACAGCTTCACTTGGTCCCGGCGCTTCTTTGCCAGCTTCTTGAACGCGGCGAAGGTGAACACCTTGGGGTTGAGCACATCGAGCCCGATGGTGGTCAAGCCCGGCACCTTGTCCCAGCCGTCCCGGTCGACGATGTAGAACTTGCCCATGCGCACCTTGTCGCCGTAGCGAAGCTCGCGCCCATCGGACAGCTGCAGGGCGACGGTGGTATCGCCGCGGTCACGCCGGTCTGCCGCATCGATATAGAAGCGACCGGCGAGCATGGGGTGAACCACGACGTCGACCGCACCCAGGTCAAAGACGACGAAATGAGCCCGTCGGCTGACGCTGACAATGGTGCAGTCCACCAGCAGACTGGCGGGGGTCCCGGCGATGGCGACGCGCAGCACCAGCGGGTCGCGGACCCGAACGCCGGTCACGCTCAGTCCCGTCACCTCGCGCTGCAGGATGGGCAGCTGGTACTCGAGGTCTGGACGCTCAGGCATTGCTGCAGGCTACTGCCCGAACCAGCCCTTGACGGTGTCCCACACGCCCGCGGGCTTGGCCTCGCTAGGCGCGACGGCCTCGGCTTGTCCGCTGCGGTCCGAGAAGTCCTCGCCACCCACGACGCGTTCGCCGCGGGCCTCGACGACCGAGCCGACCGCGGCCTTGGCCCAGTCTCGCAGGGGCAAGCCAGGCTGCGTCGATGCGAGCGCCTTGGCACGCTTGGCAAAGTCCGCTGCACTCGGCCGCTCGGTGGGGTCGTAGGCCAGTCCCTCGGCCACCAACTTTGCGATGCCCGAACCACCCTCGCCGACGACATTTCCAATCTGCGTCTGTAGCTTGGCAACCTGCTTGTCGTAGCGGGCGCGTCCGATGGCCGCCTTGGGTGGCCGGGCTCGGGTGACTAGCTCCCACAGCACCTTGGACAGCGCGTACACGTCTTCGGCGCCGCTGGCCTCGTTGTCGAGTGCCTCGGGGGCCATGTAGCCAAGCGAGCCGAACAGCATGGTGGCGTTGGGGTCGACGTTGGCCAGCCCCACCGCACTCATCAGCCCGTAGTCGGTGATGTATACCGTGCCGTCGGCGGTGATCATGATGTTCTGGGGCTTAAGGTCGCCATGGCAGGAGCCGGCTGAGGCCAGCCCAGCCTCGGTCGCCAGGGCAGCAGCCGCCACGATGCCCAGGGCCGCCCGCACGGGAATGGTGTCGGACCCATGCACCTGCGCGATGTCGACCGCATCGGCGACCAGCTGGCTGACCACCGCGCGACGCCCTTCGAACTCGACCAGGTCGAGCGGCCTGGCAATGCCTTTGTGGCTCACCGACGCCAAGCTGTCGATGTTCTTGCGCACGACCTCGCCGACCAGCATGGACTCTTTGTCCTTGTGCGGCACCTTGAGCGCCACCACCGAGCCGTCAGCCAGTGTCGCCCTGTATACGGTGCCAAATCCCCCAGAACCGATGACGCCTGAGGTTGAGATTGTGTCCGACATGGCAGCAGTCTACCGCTTGCTCAGTCGCTCGGGGCGAAGGCGATGTTCATCGTCGAACAATGCCCTGACCGTCAGCATGACCGAGGCGCCCACCCCGATGGCGACTGCTGCAGCGATGAGGAACATGATGAGCACTTGGTATAGGGCGGCCTCGACCGGATCGGTGCCTCCCAAGATCTGCCCGGTCATCATGCCGGGAATGGTGACGAGCCCCACCGCACTCATGGCGTTCAAGATTGGAATCATGCCGGTGCGGGCCGCCTCTGCGGCGATGGGACGTGCCGCCTCCCAGCGCGTTGCCCCCATTGCCAGCAGGGTGTCGACCCGGTCGCGGTTGTCGTCGAGCAGGGCCGTGCACCGGTCCATGCCCAGGGACACGCCCGTGAGCGCATTGCCCAAGATCATGCCCACCAGCGGAATCAAGTAGCGAGGCTCCCACCAAGGATCGACGCCGATGATGGCGGTTCCGATCAGCGCTGTAGCGCCCGCCCCCAGTGTCATCGCCAGGAACGCAGACGGCACCATGCCGGCGAAGCGGCGCTCGGTGCGGCTGACCGCCTCTCGGCCCGCCAGCGTGACCATCACGGCCAGCATGCCGAACACGATGAGCGGCTGATGCAGGGCGAACACAGGCACCAGCAAGTACCCCAGCAGGGTCAGCTGAACGACGGTGCGCACCGACGCCACCAGTAGCTTGCGCTCGAGTCCCAGCCCCAGCCACAGGGACAGCGCCGCGTTCAGGCCAATCAGGCTCGCGGCGACCAGCAGATCGAGCGGAGTGAGGGCAATTGGCCCGGTCATGCCAGCTCCACCACACCGGTGCCGACGCGCTGGGCCTGGGCAGAGTCGTGGGTCACCCACACACACGTGAGCCCGGCCAGGCTCGCTTCGACAGCCGCCGTCGCGTCAGGGTCAAGGGCGCTCGTGGGCTCGTCGAGCAGCAGGACTTTGGGCTGGCGAGACACCGCCACAGCCAGGGCAGCGCGCTGCCGCTCCCCACCGGACAGGTCAGCCCAACGCTGAGACCACGCACGGGTCGGAAGTCCCCAAGCCGCAGCGAGAGCGATGGCATCGGAACACCCACGGCCCCGTTGCGCCGTCAGCTCCTTCACCAATTGCAGAAAGTCAGCGGGGGACCCCGCAAATACGGCAGGGCTCTGCGCCACATAGGCGACCTCGGTCCGCCACTGGGGAACCCCCCACGCCACCGCATCGCGCCCGTCGAGAGTCACCTGCCCTGCATCGAGGGCATCGAGCCAAGCCAGCGCGCGCAGCAACAGCGTCTTGCCCGAGCCCGACGGACCGCGAAGCACCAGGGTCTGTCCGGGCTCGACCTGCAAGGACAGCCCGCTGAACAGCGTTCGCTCGCCGACGACGCGACGCAGGTCGGTCGCTTGAAGGATCACGCGGCTAGGAAGCCTCCATCCACGTTGAGGACCTCGCCAGTCATGTAGGTGGAGTCATCAGACGCCAGGAACACCGCGACGCCGGACAGCTCGCTCGGCTTGCCCACGCGCTTCATGGCCGCGCGGCCCAGCACCATGTCGGTCATCTCGGCATTGGTGGTGATGGCAGCCGCCAGGCGGGTGTCGACCAAGCCAGGTGCGATGGCATTGACGCGAATTCCGGCTTGTCCAAGCTCGAGGGCCAGGGTCCGAGTCATCGAGATGAGCGCGGCCTTGCTGGCGCCGTAGATGCCCTGGAACGGGGCTCCGCGGACACCCATGATCGAGCTGGTGTTGATGATCGAGCCCGGTGCATTGCTGGCCAACAGCCGCTTGCAGACCTCGCGGGTCATCAGGAACGGCCCCTTGAGGTTGACCTCGAAGGTCTTGTCCCAGGCGCCGAAGTCCTCCACGCCCATCATCGGCCCAAAGTAGGGGTTGGTCCCCGCATTGTTGACCAGGATGTCCGCGGTGATGCCCTGGTCGTCGAGCCAGGAAAAGAAGGCCTCGATCTGCTCGAACTTGCCCGCGTGGACCGCCTTGCCGGTGATATCAGCATCGGGATTTGCATCGCGAATTCGCGCTGCCGCCGCATCGAGCCCGTCTTGCTTGCGCGAGCAGATGATGACCTTGGCGCCCTCGGCACAAAATGCCTGGGCGATTGCTTCGCCAATTCCTCGGCTGCCACCTGTGATAATCGCCGTCTTGCCCGATAGTCTGTCCGCCATAGCGCCCTCCAAGAGGTCCGTCTCCTATTGGGAATTCCGGTCGGGTACCATGGGTCGCATGCGCATGGTCTCAGCCCTCCTCCTCCTGCTCGCCCTGCCGGCTTCGGCGGGCTCTCTAGATCGCGCCAAAGAAGAGTGCAAGGCCGGCAACATGTCCGCATGCGGGTTGGTCGGACGGAGCTATCAACACGGTCTGGGCGTGCCGATCGACTACCGCTTCGCCATTCGCTATCTGCGAAAGGCGTGTGATGGCGGCGATGCGGTCGGCTGTGCCGAGCTAGGCGTGGCCTACCGAAACGGCATCGGCGTGGTGCTCGATCACACGATGGCCATCGAGCTGTTCTTGGTGGCCTGCAAAGGCAAGTCCGCCATCGCCTGCCGAGAGCTGGGCGACATGTTCACCATCGGCGAGGGCGTGCCCCTCGACCCAAGCGGCGCCTACCTCTGGTACGACCAAGCCTGCACCAACGGCGACGGCGAGGGCTGCTTCCGGGCGGGGGTACACCACGAGCTGGGCCATGGCGCCCAGATCGTCGACTACAAAGAGGCCGCCTATCTGTACCGGACCGGCTGTGAGCTTGGCGAGGGCCAGGGGTGCACAGCACTGGGCAAGTTGCACGAGCGCGGCGACGGCGTCGAAAAGGACGAAGCGGCGGCCATCAAGCTGTTCCGCGAGGGCTGTGACAAGGCAGACGGCGGCGGTTGTCTGGCCATGGGCGTGCGCCACGCAAGGGGCAGCGGCGTGCCAAAAGACAGCCAGATGGCAGGCACGTGGCTCGAAAAGTCCTGTGCGGTGGGCGACCCGCGAGGGTGCCGGGCCTATGGCGAGCACTTGATCAAGACGGTGGAAGATGGCTCGTCCGCGCGGACGGCCTTCAACAAAGGCTGCGAGAACGGCGATGCGGTCAGCTGCAAGAAGGCGCGCAAGCTGACGGACTAAGGCCGCTCCCGGTGTAGGGTGCGTCACGCACTCGCTCAGGAGCCCCAATGGAAGCCATGAATCGCACCAACTTCGTCATCTTGTCTTTGCTGGCGCTGGTGCTGTGCGGAGCCCTGGGTGCGCTGTGGATGCCCCTGTTCGCCTTGTACCTTGTGGCGCTGCCTCTGGTCGCAGTCGGCGTGTACGACATGCTTCAGACAGACGACGTCATCAAGCACAACTTTCCGCTGGCCGGACGCGGTCGCTACCTCGCTCTAGAGCTGCGTCCGTTGGTGCAGCAGTACTTTGTCGAGAGCGACTTGTCTGGTCGTCCCCTGAACAAGCTCGAGCGAAACCTGATCAGTGCCCGAGCCAAGCAGACCATCAGCACCAACCCATTTGGCACCCAGAAGGACGTCTATGAGGTCGGCTACGAGTGGATGAATCACTCCCTGGCCCCGACTGAAAAGTCCGAGGAGCAGCACCGGGTCCGCATCGGCGGAAAGGACTGCAAGCACCCCTATGACGCGTCTGTGCTCAACATCAGCGCCATGAGCTTTGGGTCCATGAGCAAGAACGCCATCTTGGCCCTGAATGCGGGCGCCAAGAAGGGTCACTTCTTCCACAACACCGGCGAGGGAGGCCTGTCCCCTCACCACCTCGCCCCCGGTGGCGACATCTGCTGGCAGATCGGCACCGGCTATTTTGGCTGCCGCGACAACGACGGCAACTTCGACCCAGAGCTGTTCCGCAAGAGTGCCGCCGAGCCGAGCGTCAAGCTGATCGAGATCAAGCTGTCCCAGGGAGCCAAGCCCGGAAAGGGCGGCATCTTGCCGGCGGCCAAGATCACCGCAGAGATCTCCAAGATCCGCAACGTGCCCATGGGCAGAGACGTCATCTCGCCCGCCTCTCATGCCATGTTCAACACGCCTCGCGGCCTCATGGAGTTCGTCGTGCAGCTGCGGGAGTTGTCCGGGGGCAAGCCGGTCGGATTCAAGCTCTGCGTCGGCAAGCGCCGCGAGTTCCTGGCCATCTGCAAGGCCATGGTCGAGATGGACACGACCCCCGATTTCATCACCGTCGATGGGTCCGAGGGAGGCACAGGGGCGGCGCCACTAGAGTTCAGCAACTACGTCGGCACCCCGCTCATCGAGGGGCTCATCTTCGTGCACAACGCGCTCGTCGGATTCGGAGTGCGGGACCAAATTCGGGTGATTGCCAGCGGCAAGGTCACGACGGCTTTCGGAGTCGCCAGGCGCATTGCCATCGGCGCCGACATCTGCAATGCCGCGCGCGCCTTCATGCTCTCCCTTGGCTGCATCCAGGCGCTCAAGTGCAACACCAACCACTGCCCGACAGGCGTGGCCACCCAAGATCCCACCCTGTACGGCGGGCTCGACCCGACCAAGAAGGCGGACCGGGTGTACGCGTTCCACAAAGACACGGTGAAGACCTTCAATGCGCTGCTCGCTGCATCGGGGCTCAACGAGCCCAAGGACCTGCGGCCCTGGCACATCATGAGGCGCACCAACCAGTTCGAGATTCACCACTACGGCGAAATCTTCGAGTACCTCGAACCCGGCTCACTGCTGCAAGAGCCCCTGCCCAAGACGTACGCCCGCGCGGTCAAAGGCGCGAGCCCAGAGATGTTCGGCCACGCCCGTCCAGACTAGCCCTATAGGTATTTGGCCAGCGCTGCGTACAGGTCTTCGCGGACCTGTGGTTCGGCCTCGAACATCTTGGTTCCGTGAGCGCCGTAGGTGTACTCCGAGAAGTTCCAGACCTCGGACTTCTGTTCCTGGGCCACTGACCACTCCCGCTCTTCGGTCGAGAAGGTGAAGATGGCCGGCGTGGCGCTCAGCTGCTCGACAGCGACGTTGTTCTCGGTGTAGCCGCCGCCGGTCATAAATCCCATGACGTCGGGCTTTGGCAGGCCCTCGGACTCGGCCCAGACCGCGTAGTCGATCATCGAGGTCGTTCCGTTGCTGGCACCGATGATGGCCAGCTTGTCGAGCCCATCGGCCTGCAGTCGCTTGACGCAGACCTCGGTGTCGTACCGACCCTTTTCGCCGGTGTAGGCCTCTTCAGCGACTCCGGCGGACTCTCCGGCACCGCGGCGGTCCAGCACGCACACCGACCACCCCCGCTGGTGCAGGCCATCGATGAAGTCGGCTGGCCAGCTCGACCGCTCCCAGTTTGGGGGAATCATGTGCAGCAACACCACCCCGGACGCCTTGCCACCGGTCGGGTAGACATCGAGCTCGAGCTGCACGCCATCGCGGGTCTGGCCCTTTTCCGTGAGCTTGCTGGCCTTGGCGACGGGCGCGACCTCGACCTCGGGAGCCGCATCGGCAATGGGCATCGGGGTCGCCGGAGCAGGTGCCGCCACGGGCTGTCCGATCAGACCCTGGGTGAACAACAGCACCGGAATGCCAATCAGCGTGGCTGCCGCACCAAAGCCAATGCCGATGCCCAGATAGAGTTGGTTCTTGGGCTTGGCCATCACGTCGGTGTCGGTGTCGGTCTTGACGCTGGGCAGCGTGGTGGTTGTCGCGAATGAGTCCACCGCACCCTGCGGTTTCGCCCCCAAGTTGGGAGGCGGGCCCATCGACAGGCGGGTCACCGTCACATCCTCGTCGTCAAAGGCCGAGGGGTCGGGCACCGAGCGAACCGCGGTGGATTCATCGTCGGGATTGAGCTTGGTGACCTCGCGGCGGGCCGCGTCCTTCATGACATCGGGGACCAAGCTGGACGGCATGGTGATGTCTTCCCACAGGTCCTCAGACGCCTTGGGCAGCTCGCGAACCGACTCATCGGGGTCGGCGAACTCGGTCCGCCGCGCTTCGGCGTCCTGCCAGACCTCCCAAAAGAACTCGGTCACGTCATCGAGGGCGGCCAGGTTGTGCCAGTGGTCCCCATCAGCCGAGACCGCAGCTCCCTCGCCGATCGAGCCATCACCCAACAGCTTCTTGAGCTCGGCCACCGTGCGGAAGGCACAGGTCGAGCCGCTGTTGTCGATCACCGTCCAAGACAGGCCCACGTTGCGGAACTTGCGGTCCTCGAACGCGAACGGAACTGGATGGGCTTTGGGTTCGTCACTCACCTGAGCATGCTACCCGAAAGACCCTCCGCGGCCGGCGCCGTCCCGAAAGCGCGCAGCCCCAGCCACGGCCCCAGATGCCAGCGCCTGCAGTCCAAGCTCGAACTCGAGGGCCATCGCCTGGTCGTGTGGGGTGCCCTGACTGGCGAGTGCGGACTGCCGATCGGTGCGCATGCAGATTTGGGGGAAAGCAGCGATTGTGGCGGCCAGCTCTTCGGCTTGGGCCCGAGCGCTGCCGTCCGCCACGACTCGATTGGCTAGGCCAAAGGACAGCGCCTCGTCGGAATCAACTGGGCGTCCGGTGAGAATCATATCGAGGGCCCGCGACTGACCAATCAGCCGGGGCAGCCGGACGGTGCCTCCGTCGATCAGCGGCACGCCCCAGCGGCGGCAGAACACCCCCAGCACCGCACTGCGGGCGACAACGCGCAGATCGCACCAGCACGCCAGCTCAAGTCCGCCGGCGACCGCATGGCCCTCGATGGCCGCGATGACCGGCTTGTCGAGCTGCATGCGCGTGGGACCCATGGGGCCGTCGCCGTCCTTGTCGATGCGATTGGGCACGCCGTCGGCGACCGCCTTGAGATCTGCACCGGCACAGAACGTGCCGCCCTCTCCCCACAGAACCGCCACCTTGGCCGACTCATCGGCAGCAAACTCGCGAAAAGCCCGGGCCAGCAGATCGGCGTGTTCCCGGTCCACCGCATTGCGCACGTCGGGACGCGACAAGATGATGGTTGTGACCGGACCGGCTGTCTCGATGCGAACAGGCATGGCGCCTCCGCGCTTCGAATAGGGTGATCCGCTCGCCGAAACAAGCTCTTTGCTGGTCGGCCACGTGGTGACCTGAGGTACCTTCCGCGTCTCAGCCCGGAGGCTCAACACCATGTCT